>JAZOUI010000297.1:0-2195 GCA_045658145.1 Pumilibacteraceae bacterium | reverse complement strand
TAAAACGACTATTATAAGGCTTATTTGCGGTCTTGCTCGTCCCACTAGTGGTAGTGTTCAACTTTTTGGAAAGGAAGATTCTGCGCCCGAGATTTTGGAGCAAAGAAAAAAAGTGGGCGCAGTAGTTGAAACGCCGTCTATATATCTTAATATGTCTGCGCAAGAAAACCTTAAAATGCAATGTGACATTTTGGGCATAAAAAACAATGCGAGAATAAGCGAAGTTTTGCAAACTGTGGGACTTGGCCACCTTCTTGGCGATAAAAAGCACGCGGGCGATTTTTCACTTGGTATGCGTCAGCGACTTGGCATAGCAATGGCGCTTTTAGGCGAGCCTGAATTTATTATTTTGGATGAACCTATGAACGGATTAGATCCTGCCGGTATAGTGGATATTCGCGAACTTATTTTGAAACTAAACAAGCAAAATAATATCACGTTCTTGGTTTCGTCGCACATTTTGAGTGAACTTTCGCTCGTAGCAACCAAGTACGGTATTATTTCAAAAGGCAAACTCATTAAGGAAATTTCGGCTACGGATTTAGAGCGAGAGAGTGGTAAATCGTTATATCTTGAAAGTGACGATAACGAACGCCTTTTTGCAGTCGTAAAAGAAATATACGACGGACACGTTGACATGGAAGGTAACGGAGTTAGAGTGTACGGTGATATTAATTTAAATGAGTTCTTAACAAAAGTTATGGAAAAATGCACGCTTACTATGGTTAACAATTCGCGCACGGGCATTGAAGATTATTATCTTTCTATGATGGGAGGTGGTAAAAATGCTTAACCTGATAAAAACTGACCTTAAAAGAATACTTAAAGACAAACTTTTCTTGGTTATTTGCATTATTTGTGGCGTGTTTGCTTTGCTTACGCCCTTGCTCCTTTACGCTGTGGGAAGTATAGCAGGCGACGCTGCGCAAATGCTGGGAATGAGTATGGATGCCAAAACGCTGTTTTTTCAAGCGTTTAATCCCGTAAATGACTTTGGTCTTGTCGCAAGCGTGCTGTTTTGCATAATCTTATGTAAGGATTATTCGCAAGGCACGGTTAGAAACAAGATTATTAGTGGCAAGTCGAGAAAATCCGTTTACGTTTCTGCTTTTACTGCTTGCAGTATCGTTCTTTGTGGAATGATGCTCGTGTACGCGCTTTTAACGCTTGGCGTTTCGCTTTTGCTATTTGAGTATCAAGCAACGCCTTTTACTGCAAACGATTTTGGCTATGCAGTAGTGACCATTACGTTCAAATTACTTACGTTTGTCGTTGTTTCGGCGCTTGTAACCTTTTTAAGTGTGGCTATGAAAAATGCAGGACTTTGCATTGTAATGTATATTGCAGTTACTATGCTTATGAGTGTAATCGGCGCGTCCTTTTCAATGGTACTTCCTATGGTAGCGGACAACGAAGTGTTAAAAGTTCTTGTTGAGTTTGTAGTGAAAACTAACGTTTTCTTATCCACCGTAACGGGTAATGGAGTGACGTATTCGGGCTTGGACGTAGCCTACGTGCTCCTGTCTCACGCCGTATATTTTGCGCTTTTCTTTGTGTTTGGGCTTATTGTTATGAAGAAAAAGGACATTAAATAAATAGCGTTAGATGATTTTAATAAAACAAAAACGGACTACCACGTGGTAGCCCGTTTTTAGTTATAAGATGAATTTTTAATTATTCCTCAGGTTTTTCTTCTGCTTGAACTTCTTCAGTAGTCGTTTCAGTAGCAACTTCTTCGGTAGCTGTTTCAGTCACTTCTTCAGTAGTCACTTCTTCAGCGGTGTTTTCAGTGCGGCGTTCCTCAAGTTCAGCCGTCATCTGAGCAACCTTTTTCTTGTTAAGGTTGTAAATGAAGGTGATGGAAAGGAACATTACGATTGCGCTGAAAGTGTAAAGACCAGCAACGAGCCACTTCATATTTTCAGCAACCCAGAAAGGTTGTTCTGCTTTAAGCGCACCGTCGTAACCAAGAGCTCCCATAAGAAGCACTACGAGCGAGGGGCCAAGGCCTTGAGCGAGCTTACGGAAGAAGGAGTGGAGCGAGTAAACCGTATCTTCGTCCTTCGTGCCGTTTTTCCATTCGTTATAGTCGATAGCGTCCGCCATAAGCGCCCAGCTTACGCAGGTGTAGAAACCAAGACCAAGTCCGAAGAATACCTGTGCAACTACGTATCCAACGAGACCTGCGATTTCAG
>JAZOUI010000296.1:0-1609 GCA_045658145.1 Pumilibacteraceae bacterium | reverse complement strand
GGAGAATTCTCTTCTTCAATAACGCCTTCGTTCATAAAGATAATTTTATTTGCAACTTCACGCGCAAAACCTATTTCGTGAGTTACGATTACCATTGTCATACCGTCACTAGCAAGTTTTTTCATAAGGTCCAAAACTTCGCCTACCATCTCGGGATCAAGCGCACTAGTCGGCTCGTCAAACAACATAACTTTGGGATTCATTGCAAGCGCACGAATAATCGCAATACGCTGTTTTTGTCCACCAGACAAAGTAGACGGATACGCTTTCGCCTTGTCCGCAAGCCCTATTTGCTCTAGCAATTTATACGCTTTTTCTTGCTCCATCTGCTTGATTTCTTTGACCGTAGGCCCTACGTCAACCAACGCCTTTTTCTTATTCTTCGCTCTAAAAATATTTGTGAATTTTATCCAAAAATTCTTTCTTTGTGCTTTCCTGCGAGTACTTTTAGCAACCATTATAGGTGCAAGCGTGATGTTGTCCAGCACGTTAAGATTGTTAAACAAATTAAACTGCTGAAAAACCATACCTATACGCTGACGATGAATATTGATATCCACTTTCATATCCGCTAGATCTTCGCCTTCAAACATAATCGAACCACCATCAGGGTCTTCTAGGCAATTCACACAACGAAGAAAAGTAGACTTACCGCATCCACTAGGACCTATTATGGCTATTTTTTCGCCCGTATGTACGTCCAAATTTACGCCTTTAAGCACTTCTTGCTTATCAAAACTCTTGCGCAAATTTCGTACTTTTATAAGCACGTTATCATCAATTTGAGTGTCTACGTTCACTACGCTTTAATCTCCTTTCAATCATCTTTACACCTAGCGCAATCAACATTACAAGCACTAAATACACAAGCGCAAGCACAACGTAGGGTACCAAATATTCATAATGCGCCGCGCCTATCTGACGGAACGCTTTCGTTAAATCTACTACTGCAATAAAACTTACTACGGACGTTTCTTTAATTAGCGTTATAAACTCGTTTCCGAGCGTAGGTAAAATGTTTTTTATAGACTGTGGAATTACAATTCTCATCATTGTTTTTCCGTAACTAAGTCCAAGCGCTCTACCTGCCTCAAGTTGTCCGCTATCCACTGATTGAATACCTGCACGCATGATCTCGGATACGTACGCACCACTGTTAAGTCCAAATATTACGATTGCTACAATAATACTATCAACGGCTATTTTCAATAGGGGCAAAAGTACGAAATATCCTAGCAAAAGTTGTACTACCATAGGCGTTCCACGGAAAAAACCGACGTATACGTCTACCACCTTTTCTAAAATTCTAGGTAAAATTTTGTATTTCGGCACAACCTTTACCATTGCTATAAGCGTACCTATTATTATACCTATAATAAGCCCAAACACAGCAATCTCAACGGTTGCAAGCAATCCGTTGAGAACGTCTTTGTATCCGCCGTTATCGATAAGTTCACGGCAAAAATTATTCCATTGTTTTTCCATTATTTATTCTTAATTATCTGAATAATTTGCTCTTTCGTCTTGCCATCAAATTCGGTATTGTCTGCTTTTACCAAAAGAACTTGATATGCGCCCTTGTAATAAGAACTAGAGAAGTTTACCGAAG
>JAZOUI010000295.1:0-4749 GCA_045658145.1 Pumilibacteraceae bacterium | reverse complement strand
ACCGCTTGGCCTCCGACTTCCCGTACCACTAAGACCTTCCAAAATTTCGAAATGTGATGCGGCAAAACCGGACACAAAGAAACGAATAACGTCGATATTGAAATAAAGTTTCTCTTTTTGCGCAAGATAGTTTCTAAATCTCGTACAAAGTTCGTTAAGAGAAATTTCATCCGTCGGCATAACTTCGTTAACAAAGCCTTCGTATTCATTATCAATTCTAGAAAGCGACGGGAATACTTTTTCGCTATCGTCAAGCGACTCAGCAGTACGAACGACAGCGCCTTCTCCACTGCCACCGCCTACGCCACCAGCGCCACCAGATGCAACAGCGCCAAATCCGTCGGGAACACCTGCGCTAGCATCAACGTCAAACGAGCCGGTAACGTCGTGTTCAACCAAATCTTCGTCGTCAAAAACGGGTTCTTCATTATTATTAAAGAATTTAAAGGGTTTGTCGATATGTATAAAGTTTACGACAAGCATAACAACCGCACCGATAAGAAGGAAAGCAATCAAGAAAATAATGGACGCGATTGCAAGAGCCTGCGCAATAAACAAAAGCACGATACTGATATTTTCCCAAGTAAGCGGTCTTTGAATAACAAGACCAACGCCAAGAGAAAGCACCAAGCACGCGAGAATAGTCAAAATATAAGTGCATATCATCTTAAAACTGTACGGTTTTTTGTTGTTAACAATAGCGTATCTGCGCTCGTAAATAATGGTAGAAACGCAAACAACGATATAAACGGCAACAAGCACCAAACAGATAAAGCCCGAAACGCCGGGAGCGATAGGCTGAAAGCCCAACGAATTAGCAAGAGAAACGAACGGATTCTTCCTGCTGACCATAGTATAAGAGCCCTCAATGCACATACCCGTAAAGAGCACTAAAAATGCATAAAGAATCGTAAGACCTATAAATAGCAGATTTTTTCTGGTAAATAAAGTTTTAAACATAATCAAATTTCCTCATCTTTATTAGTAGGAATATCATCAGGCGCATTATCGTCAGTATTTTCTTGCGCCTCACTATTATTATGAGCAAGCAACTTTTCCTGCTCTTCTTTAGAAATCGGATACTTAGAATTCAGTCCGTCTTCGCTAAAGACGTAAGCGTATCCTTCGTAATAAATTGTTTGTGAAAAATCGGTAACGACGTTTTCCACGTTAAACACTTCGTTAAAGTGCATTGCATCATTTAAAATCTTTTCTCTGTTCGCATACGCTACGTGAATTTTTTCAGTCATACGGTCAATCATAATCAAGCAGTAGATAACCGCAACAAGAGTTATCATACCCGAATATGACTGCAAAAACATCACGAAAACGCCAATAAGCGGAATACGTTGATTCGTATACTTACCTATTACGTCCGAAAATTTCGGATTATAGGTATCGTTACCGTTGTTAGCATCACCACGCGTGACGTAATGCACGCCGTCAGCCTTGTAAACAACGTCAACAATACGGTGAATAACGTTAACACCTTCGTCGTTAACAAATGCGATAACGTCGTACTTCTTAAGTTGAGAACTCTTCTCTACTTTTTCAAGTACGATTATATCATAAGTTTGGAATTGATTGTCATAGCCCACCAAGTCACTAACGTTGGAAGAGTGTTTTTCGCTCATTGAACCCGACGCAACAACCATTATGCCACGTCCGCCAAGCATCGGCACACCGTTAGTAATCTTGCCGTAAAGCGAAAATATAAACAACGGCACAATAATTATAACAGATAGCCAAAACAGAACACGCTTTATGATTTTAATAGCCTTTTTCTGCGCCTTAACGCCCGGCTGAAGATCATAAATAGCGTCGTCGATAATGTCAACGTCACGTTTTCCTGCGCGGACTTCCACTACTGTCGAGCCCGCGTAGGAAACGTAAAGGATTGTAAAAATGATTGAAAAACTCAATACGCCTATGGCCGTTACTACCAGGGCAATAATTTCTAGAGACGTCATATCATCCTCAAAAAAATTTGTATTAAGTTTATTGTTTGTAAAAAGTCAACTAAATATTTTTAGTTAGGTCTATATTCGAATAATTTCAACCAAAGGTTGTTTTGACGACAATTCTTATGGGTAGAATTGGTCAAAATACGAAACAGGCTTTTCCTGTCTCTCCTTCCACCGCAAGCGGTCCCCCTCCCTCGTCAGATGGAGGCTATTATGACCTGTGCGGTATTGATGGAAGTTGTTAAAAGACTGTACACAAACTTTCGCTTGTTTCTTTCCTAAACGCTTGGCTACGGTGGGCGCCCTCTGTCGAGGGAGCTGGCGCCATAGGCGTCTGAGGGAGAGCACCCAAAGGGTGTTTTGTTGTCTCGACCAAAGCATTGTTATTATACTCGCTTTGTTCTTGACCACGTTTGTTTGTTTTTTACAGTCTCTCCTTCCACCGCAAGCGGTCCCCCTCCCTCGTCAGATGGAGGCTACTACGACCTGTGCGGTATGGCTAGGAATTGTTAAAAGACTGTGCACAAACTTTCGTTTGTTTCTTTTCCTAAACGCTTGACTACGGTTGGCGCCCTCTGTCGAGGGAGCTGGCGCCGTAGGCGTCTGAGGGAGAGTTAACAACAAAAAAAATTTGCGCTAAAACAACTATTAACCTGCAGTAGCAACTACGCTAACGTTAATGGTAGGAGCAACAAGGGGCGCACCCTCGCCTTCGCCAGGAATATAAACTAAATTTCTAAATGCCTCCATTTCGTCCAAAACTTCTTGCGACGTTTTTTCAGCACCAGTACCAACAATAGTAGGATTGCCTTCATCATCAGTCTTTAACGGAGCATCTGTTGCATCTTTAACGCCATCATACCAGTAGCCGGGGTTTACACCACCAAAGAATTCACCCCAACCAAATTTAACAGTAAACTGGAAATGAGCAGTCTTAGTGCCGTCTCCGTTATCTTCAACGTAATAACCATCTTTTTTATCATTATATTCAGTTTCGCTAATTTCCAAAAGTTCGTTATTTACTTCAGGTAACGTAATGTATTTAGGTGTAGAATCACTACCTTTTGCCTTAACAACCGATTCGGGCAATGCAATCATTACCGAAAGCGTATCAAGGAAAGATGCATCAGTAATTTTACCACTTACAACGAAAGAAAGCGTTTCTACTTCATCACCAGACTTTCTAATTCTACCTTTTGTATCTGCCTGATCACATTCAAATGCAATGTTTGCACTTGCCGAATCAAGCGTAATAGTAAGGCTCTTATCCGTAACAGTACCAATGGTTACGTTACCAGAAGTTTGTTCAGTAGCATTACCTGCAATTACCCACGCTGCAAAACCAGTCGCAACAAGTGCAATGGACATAAACGCCATAATACCAAAAAGGATTACTTTTCTCTTAAACGAATTTCTTGTCATTCTTCTCTTTTTCATAGTATTTATCTCCTAAGTGATTAAGCACCAATAGTAAGCAAATAGGACAAACCATTAAGTGTCTCATACAAACCATTTAAATATGTTGTTGCAGCACTTTCCCGGTCAGTAGAATAATCAAACTCATTATAGTAAGTAAATGCATTATCATTATTTACGGCTTTACCCCAGTCAAATTCAATTTTCACATAGAAATCAGCGGTATTTTCTTCATCTTCTTCGTTCACTTTTTTATCAACAGTTCCAATAATAATAGGTTCAGCGGGATCATCCACGTTGAAAGTTTTTGGCGTACTATTAACACGACCATCAATATCACACAAAGTAAACTGAGGAGCAGCAATGAATTTATTAGCGTCAGTCTTGTCAATAGCTGAAACAAATACATTTGTTTTATCGTTAGTTTTGTCGCCAACAAATGCATTTAACAATAAATTAATATTAGCATCTTTGATAGTTGAGTTGTTTATAACATGAATATGAAGATATACCACTAAATTTTCCTTAAAATTAGCAGCATTATCATTAATTAACCAATCACTATCATTAGGATTATAATCATTAGGTACACCATAAACAATTTGTTGCGCCTCATTAGTATCGGTTAATTCCCCATCAATAAATGTAGCAAATTTAGCAGCAATGCTAATTGTTTCACTTCTAACAGTCTCAACCTTAATTGCACCTGCTTTTTCTTGTGCCGTTACAGGCGCGGTAATTACCCAGGCTGCGAAACCGACAGACGCCATTGTGATTACGGTAAGAAGGGTAACGATCTTCATACCAAGACTAAACTTTGTCTTCTTTTTCATTTTTTTACATCTCCTTGTAAAATTTTGTTTTTATATCTATATGTAAACGTTAGTTACCCTAACGATTGTTTTTTATTTTGGTCTCTCCTTCCACCGCAAGCGGTCCCCCTCCCTCGTCAGATGGAGGCTACCACATATCAGCGTTAAGGGTGAAAATTGTTAAACGTTTGTATACGAATTTTCGCTTATTCCTTTCACAAAAGTTTTGGCTACGGTTGGCGCCCTCTGTCGAGGGAGCTGGCGCCGTAGGCGTCTGAGGGAGAGTTAGCAGTAACACAATTTTATATAAGAAAAGCCTTCCGAAGTAGCATTACTTCGGAGCCATATTACGAGATAAAACCTGCATTTGCGTATATACGCATATATGCGCGCACGCGCACTAGATACGAAAACGCATACTTGCTAATGCAAATATCCCCCTAACTTCCATTATTCGCAATATGGAAATACGTCAAAAAAATATACGAAAACCACGACAGTATATAACTATACTATCGTCAATTCCCCTATTTTTGGCGTATAAATATTTAAAATTA
>JAZOUI010000294.1:0-1556 GCA_045658145.1 Pumilibacteraceae bacterium | reverse complement strand
TCTATCCCTATGCTTTTCGCTTTTATGCGCGCTTTTGCGAACAAATCGGACAAAAATTTGAACTACAATACCCCTTGATTCGTTTGTCTTTTCCTTTATTCGAGTTATAATGAAAACATAACTAATATATGGAGGTATCCTAATGAAAACACGAATTTTACTTGCCGACGACGACGCGAATCTTCTTCGCGAAATGAACGAATATTTTACTTCTTCTCTCGACTATGAAGTTGTGGGAACTGCCAGCACGGGCAAAGACGCCATATCGCTTTTTAACTCCCTTCACCCCGACGCGCTAATTTTGGATATGCTAATGCCCTTTGGCGACGGGCTGACGGTATTAGAAAACATCGACAAAATCCCGTCGAAAATCGTAACAATAAGTGGCGTAAGCGAAGAACGTTATGCTCAATCTGCTCTTTCTTCCGGCGCTGATTACTTTCTTCTCAAGCCATTTTCAATGGAAGAACTAGACAAAAAGGTCAAAAACATACGCCTACGTACCCCTGTAAGAACGTACAATGCGATAAAGCGTACAGGACTTGAACAACGCATTACGGAAATTTTTATGACCGTAGGCATCCCTGCTCACATAAAGGGATATCAATTCTTGCGCGAGGCTATCAAAATGGCTATCGACTCGCCCGAAATTATCAACAGCATCACAAAACGCCTTTATCCAGAAGTCGCAGGACGTTTTGAAACAAGTCCATCAAAGGTAGAACGTGCTATCCGTCACGCTATCGAAGTCGCTTGGAACAAAGGCAAAATTGAAAATATCAATTCGCTTTTTGGCGTAAAAGTGTATTCTAGCAACGAAAAACCCACTAACGGCGAATTTATCGCTCTCGTTGCCGATAAAATGATGCTGGAAAATATCTAAGCCTATTTAACTCTCTCCACTCCTATTTGCGAAAAACGACAGGGTTCGTGCCCCGTCGTTTTTCCTTTTTGCATATTTTATTTTAATATCCACAACTAAAACTTTCTATCTTTCTCCTCGCACCCACGCCATTTGCTTGACTTATCCTATCAAATATGCTATATTTATTTCACGCTAAACAAAGCGTCTTGCGAGTTAGCGGTCATTTACCACCAAAAAACTTAATATTTTATACGGAGGCTTATCGTCAATGCCGAGTAAAAATACTTGCTTGCAAGGGTATTTTTGCGACGGTATTCACGAGCAAGCGCATTTTGAAAAATGCAAATGCGACAGCATCTTGTCGTAGACAAGTGGCTTGCGAGTTAGCGGTCATTTATCACCAAAAAACTTAATATTTTACACGGAGGCTTATACTGCGTGCAAGCGCGTTGTGCTTGTAGCGAAGCGGTCTTAGCCGAGCGTAGCGAACGCCACGAGCGTCAGCGAGTATAACGAGGCGCGCCGAGTTTATTCTCTATTTAAGGACAATTTAATACTTTACACGGAGGCTTATCGAAGCGGTCATAACGAGGCGGTCTTGAAAACCGTTTGCCTGAGAGGGCACGGGGGTTCGAATCCCTCAGCCTCCGCCAAAAAACACGGAATACGTTTTGTATTCCGTGTTTTTTTA
>JAZOUI010000293.1:0-5097 GCA_045658145.1 Pumilibacteraceae bacterium | reverse complement strand
CAACAAAGAACGCTAAAAGCGCAAGCACGCAAGCAACAATCACTATTCCTAATCCGCTACCACCATTGCTATCACCGTTACCACCAACAATAGGCGCTACCGTCGCACAACTACTAGACGAATTATTGCTATTATCCCCACCTTTAAGTTCAGACATCTTGCTTTCTGCTGATTGCAACTTACTATAATTGCTTACTTGCTCTTTTAAGTTGTTATCTAGCGCGTTATATTTAGCACGAGCATTATCTATTATATCATTATGCGATTGAGTATTTTGCAAAACCGTAGGAATTTTTTCTATCGACTTTATAACGTTCACAACTTCAAGTCGTTGACTCTCTGTAAAGTCACCTGCCTTTTGAACGCTAAATGGCAACGTGCAGAAATTAGCACCGTAATACGAATATCCTACCACCACGCTCCAACTATCACCACAGTCCACGATAGAAACTGGTTTACCATAAGAAATATGCTCATTATTATTTATAGTCGTTACTTTTACGCTAAAACTCTCTCCACCTACTCCAGGATAGAAAAGCGCGTCACTATTTGACGTTGCCCTTAACGGAAGATCAGCAAATGAATCAGCCACGTTGTTAGTAAGACCAATTAAGCCTTTTTTCGCGTGCTCAGAAACTTGATAATTAGTAGATGCCGTCCACCACCAAGCAATTATTCCCCTATCACGCAAAATTCTTTCGTTATACGGTCTGTAATCACTTATTTCACCAAAACTAATATCAATGCCACAATTATAAATGCACATCTTTTCAAGTACGCTTTCATAAGACGCACTACCCGTAAAGTTTAGATACGAACAGGGAATTTCAGGCAACTTACTTTTCATCGTCGAAACTATCACGTCTATAAACGATATTACCACAACCTGATCCCATAAATCATAAATATTAAGCATTTCTTTCAAAATATCCACGATAATCGTATTCATAGTCTTTATTTCAAGCACCATAATAGCATTAGGATTATCTTGGAACAAGGGCGCAATATCTTCAAAAAACGGAATAGGTTCTTCTTTTTTTTGGTCAAGTCTATACTCTTTTAACTGAGTAGAAGATTTTTGCTCGATAAGCCCAGTTCCATTACTTGTACGATCAAGCGTGTTATCGTGCATAAATACTATTTTATTATCAGTTGTAACGTATCCGTCTATCTCAATATGCGTAGCGCCTGCTTTTATCGCCGCTTCCGTACCACTATATGAACATTCATTATAAGAGTTAGGAAGTCCCCTATGCGCAACGTCAAAAGGCGAACGAATTAGCGTAGGTGAAGTATAACTGCCATAAACGTCATAAACTGCGCTTACGTTATCGGAAATAATTCCGTAAGTACCAGTATGTAACGCGCTAGTTATACTCTCTCTCGTATTACCACCATAAAGCCAAACAGTTTTAAAACGTGCGTGAATATACCTTACGTCTTCAATAGTTGCAAATCTTTGTGGCAAAACGGCAACAAACGATTGATTTTTATTAGTCTTTTTTACTATATCCGCTACCGTACTTGTCGTATCGTTGCTAAAATCCAAAATTGCTCTTACGATAGGCTTACGGTTTTTTATATAGTTGATATACGTAGGATTATCCGACATAATCGTCATATCGTGAATATAAATTTTGTTGTTCAAAAAATTATTGACCGCTTTCTTTTGCGCATCATTTTCTATATAAATAATAGGAATTACCGTGCCTTTGATTACGTTATTATAAACGTTGATAAAAGAGTCGATAATTTTCCCTTCTCTATCAATCACGTTCATATTTTCATCTATATGAAAAATTGCATTTGTCGGTCTTTTTTTTGCTGTAAGTGACGCAAAAGATTGAGCATCTACTACGTCGCAAATAACAGTAGGTGCATTAATTATCGCCGTATCAGCGCCTAAATTGTACGTTATAGCAATGTCCTTATTTTCTTCTACCGCTTGTGCAACAAAAACGGTCGGCGTTCCAAAAGCGCTAATGCAAAACATAACACTTAACATAAGCGCAACAACCAAAAAAATCTTCCTTTTCATAAAAATCCCCTAAAATAATTAATTATACTTTTCGTTTAAAATTACCAAAAACTTCATTTACTTTCTCAAAACTAGCAAACGTATCAGGATGAGTTTTGATTATTTTCATCATTTCACCGATTTGGCGTTTATTAATAATACAAACCACCATATATTTATCGGTATCGGAATAAGCCCCGTGAACTTTAATTTCCGTTACTCCGTGTTTTAACTTCGCCATAAGTTCTTCAGCCAAAGCAGTTGGATCATTTGTTATAATTTCAAACTTATACCCGTTCTTAATACCACTAAGTCCGTGATCGACAAGCACGTTTGCAATAAACAAGTTAAGTAGCGTACACATCACAGGCGTAATTTTCATACCGTACACAAAAAACGCGATAAATACCACGAACGAGTCCATTATAAAGGAAACGTACGCAATATTTATACCAGGGTTTGCTTTTTTAAGCAAGGCAGAAATACCATACGTACCACCACTCGCACCAAAACGACGTAACATAATGGAAAATCCGAATCCGGATATTACGCCCGTTGCTACACACGCGAACACAATATTAAAGTCATCACCATTATTTACTAAACAGTATGCATTTAATCCAATAAGTTCATAAAGTTTAGGAATATACGACTGGATAATCATATACAAAATAAGCATCAAACCCAACTTTTTATCGATAAAAATGCTAACTAGTATAAATATAGGCAAGTTAAACGTTATCATCAAAATAGACCAACTAACGTTATCTGCTAATAAAAAGTGAGTTATAGTTGCAAGACCACCTACTCCACCAGGCGCAAATCCGTTGCTATTTTGAAAAAAGTGGTACGCTGTTCCTACGATAATTCCTGCAATTATCGCGTGTAAAATATCTAAAAATATTTCTTTGGCTTTTGCCTTAGTATTCATTTTGTTTATTCCTTTTTCGCTTTGGTAGTCTTAGTTTTTTGGGTCACGTCATCAATAGGAACGTACTTACTGATTGCTCTTTTGAGTTTTTTAATTTCACTCAAAACGTCTGCATTACTTATCTGTTCTCTCTCTTCATTATTATTAGGCGCAAGCAACGTGTCTAAATCATCACCTAACGCATACAATTCACTTAAAATAACGTTGTGATAACTATCATATCGTTCGTCTTCCCCTTCCGCCACGTTTACCATACTAACGGCAAATAATTGTTCGCGAAGAAGTTTTATTTCTTCTACAATACGCGCGTTGTCGGCAATAGACGATTCACTAAAGAAAGTAACTATTGCATCAAATTTAGCACTAATAGTTTGCATACTGCTTTCTACTCTGTCAACCGTTGCATTAATCTTCTCTTCCATTGATGCAATTCTATCTTCAACGCTTTCAGTTCGAGAAATGGCAAGTGCCGAAAGCGCCGCTAAAATCTCTTGCTGTTTTTGTTCGATAGAATCAAGTCGCATAGATAAATCCGACTTAGGCGAACCAGTAAACTGTCCGCTAGGTGAATTATATATAGGTTCATACCCGTTCTCAATAGTAGAACGAATAAAGGCTACGTCGCTAATAAGTTTTGATCTATCAACTCTGCTTTCTTCTTGAATATGGATAACCGATGCTATAGCGTCGCTCAAAACTTCTATTGCACTCATTACTGAATTTTCACAGTCGGACGCTAAGTTTTTGATATCTTCAAACAGTCTATCTAATTGTGATACCGTTTCATCAAAAGAAATTGCATTATCTGCACCAGTAAAGCCACCTTCATTAAGCCTATTAAGTATTGCCGTGCAATCATTTTTTACCTGAACGATCACGTGAGAAAGCGTTAAATCTCCGTCCATATCCAAAAGCATAGGCACGCTATCGCTCTCACTTTCCACAGGTGACGCATTTACACTCTTAACGCCATTACTTAGAAGATAATCTTTTACTTCTCCTAGTTTAGAATATACGCCTTCACTTGTCGGAAGTTTATATTCCTTATACGGGCGTAAAATTTCGACGTGCGGATAATTGATAAGATCACGTACTTCTAAGACGGTAAGTTTTTTAACTTGCTTTACAAGATCAGTTTTTAACGCCTTAATTTTCGTAGGATCTTTTTCGCTCAATAGAATTATATTGATATTGAGCACGGAAGAATAAATGCTTTCGCACTCAAATTCGTTTCTATTATTTTGCAAACCGTTTTTTATTGCTATAACGTTAGGCAAGGTGTCAATGTCATCCACCACTCCATCACGAAGTAAGTTGGATACGTTACTCAAATACGACCTAATTGCCTCTTTTCTCGAACTTGATATATTAAATCCGTCGTGCTGTTGCAAATAATCGAAAACGTCGTTTGCAATTTCTGCATCAAGTGCCATACTGCCTAATTCATCAATAACGGCATTAACGCTCGCTACAATAGGGAAAATATCGTGCTCTTTACTCTCGTCTAATCTCTTTACTATCTCATCAACAGCGCTGTACTTTTCTGAAAAGGTAGTATCATTACTGCTTACTACGTACTTAAGTTTTGAAAAAAGATTATAAAGTTCAAGCATCTCGCCATTTTGCTTTATAAAAGTAGGCGACGAAGATCCCAACATAACTTTAATTTCGTACAGTTGGCGCATAAGTTCAGTATCAACAGATAATGATAACGGCATATTAGGTACTATTCCCGCCATATTTTCCACCGCATTATTTATGTTGATAACAAATTCTTCCAAACTTTTTACGTTCGTTTTTATGGTATTAAGCGTTGCGCTAAAATCACCGTTTACACTCGAACGGTAAACGTTCCCCTTAATTGCGTTTATTTCATCTATAAGACGACGCTCACTTTCCTTCGTCTTGCGAATAAGTTCGTTAACGGCAAACACAAGGCTTTCCATATTCGTTTCCGTTTTTTCAGAAACAAACGAACTGCTTTCTTCAAACAAAGCAGTTTTTCTTGGTTCTTCATACCTTACTCCACCTGCAAGTTCTTCTTCAGGTAGACTACTAATTTCCTTTTTTATTCGCGCTATTTCGTCAAGAACTTTGCCAAGATATTCGTCGTCGTAATTCTCTTCGTTTACGTCTACGTCATCTACGT
>JAZOUI010000292.1:0-8806 GCA_045658145.1 Pumilibacteraceae bacterium | reverse complement strand
ATCGACTTTGTTTTATCTAATATGGTAAACAGCGGAATTTATAACGTAGGCATAATTACAAAATACAATTATCAATCGCTTATGGAACATCTTGGTAGCGGAAAGAGTTGGGATTTGTCCCGTAAGCACGGCGGATTAGTTTTACTTCCGCCTTATGGTAGAGAAAGTTCTACCGTGTATTCGTCTCGTTTTGAGGCAATATCTAACAGCGCGTACTATCTTCGCGAGGCAACTGAAGACTACGTTGTTATGAGTGATTGCGACAACGTTTGTAACATCGACTTTTCGGAAGTAGTTAATTATCATATTAGTAAACACGCTGACATAACCGTCGTTTATCGCAAAAAGGAAATTCCCGAAAACGAAACCAAGATGCGTACTTCCGTAGTTATTGGCGACGACGGCAAGGTTAAGAGAGTTGTGACGGGCAATAAACACCGCGGTACGATTAACGCGTTTACGAATATGCTTGTTATCAACCGTCAATTCCTTTTGTCCATTATCGACAATGCTGATGAACTTGGCTATAAGAGTTTTTCGCGTGACGTGCTGATTAGGGGCGTGAACGAATACAACATTTACGGTTATGAGTACACGGGCTACTTTGCAAGCATTGATAGTATGCCTAACTATTACAAGCACTCATTGCAACTTCTTGACAAAGAGACGCGTGATCAACTTTTCCGTGGCGCAGGCGCTATTTACACAAAGGTGCGTGACAGCGCGCCCTGTCGTATAGCCGAGAGTGGAAGTGTCAAGAATTCACTTGTTGCCGATGGTTGCGTAATTGAAGGTGAAGTTGAAAACTCTATTCTTTTCCGTGGTGCAAGGGTTAAGAAGGGAGCAAAAGTAGTGGGTTCGGTTTTGTTTAATAACGTTGTAATTGAAGAGAACAGTTACGTTAATTGCGTGATTGCGGAAAAGGACGTTCGCGTACTTCAAAGCAGAATGCTTAGCGGTCACGAAACCCGGCCGTATTTCTTGCCCAAAGATACGATAGTTTAATGATAAGGGAGAAACGACGCATGACGTAGTGCGCCGTTTCGCTTTATTTTGATGTAAAAAAAGTGATGTTTTTGTAGTTAAAACGACTACGATTAAGAGTGAATAACATTTTTTAAGGAGATATATAATGGAAAAAGAAACCAAAAAGCAGGCTAAAACGGCTACGAAAAAAAGCGCTTGCGCTACGAAAACCACGACTAAAACGCCTGCGAAAAGAACGTGCAAAAAGAGTGTTAAAACTGAAAAGAAACACGTTTTGTTCGTCGCTAGCGAGGCTTGGCCTTTTGCCGGAACGGGTGGACTTGGCGAAGTAATCGGATCTCTTCCCCGTGCGCTTAACGAGCGTGAAAAGATTGAGGCGAGAGTAATTCTTCCCCTTTACGATAGCGTTGCGCAGGAGTATCGTGAGAAGATGACGTTTATCACTTCTATCACCGTGCCTGTTGCTTGGAGAAATCAGTATTGCGGTTTGTTCGAACTTGTTCACGACGGAGTAACTTTCTATTTTATTGATATCGAGTTCTATTTTAAGCGTAGTGGACTTTACGGCTACGGAGACGACGGCGAACGTTTTGCTTTCCTTTCCCGCGCCGTGCTCGAACTTCTTCCCGCGCTCAACTGGAAGGTAGACGTATTGCATTGCCACGACTGGCATACTGCACTCGTGCCTATTTACTACAAACTCTACTATCAATACAACGAAGGTTTGGGCGATATCAAAACGGTATTTACCATCCATAATATCGAATATCAAGGACAGTTCAGTAGCGAAGTTATCGAAGATCTTTTCGGTATTTCAAAGCGTGAATATATGTCTATCGAATACCACGGTTGTATCAATCTTATGAAAGGTGCAATCGACTACGCTGACTCCGTTTCTACCGTAAGTAACTCTTACGCCGGCGAAATTATGGACAGCGAGTATGCGCACGGTCTTGAAGGTGTGCTTATTAAGAATTCGTACAAACTCAAAGGTATTCTTAACGGTATCGATATCAAAGTTTACGATCCTTCTACTAACGCGTCGCTTTTTGCTAACTTTGACAAAACGACTGTTGATACGCTTAAAAAAGAAAACAAAATGGGACTTCAAAAGATGCTTAATCTTCCCGTAAACGGCGACGTACCTATGATTGCGATGATTACGCGTCTTGTAAATCACAAAGGTCTTGATATCGTTCGCTCGGCGTTTAACGACGTGCTTAAAAACGACGTTCAGTTCGTTGTTTTGGGTACGGGCGATCCCGACCACGAAAACTTCTTCCGTCATATGCAAAACGTGTACGGCGATAAAGTACGTTCCATCATTGCATTTAACAAGGATATGGCTCAAAAGATTTACGCATCCGCAGATATCTTCCTTATGCCTTCTAAGTACGAGCCCTGTGGACTTAGCCAAATGATGGCACTTCGCTACGGTACTATTCCCGTAGTACGCGCTTGTGGTGGACTTAAAGACTCTATCTTTGACTGTGGTAATGGCGACGAAGGTAACGGATTTGTGTTTGTTGATTATAATAAGGACGAACTTCTTAACGCCGTAAACCGCGCAGTAGGTCTTTACCGTGATTACAGCGATAAGTGGGCAGGACTTCGTCAGCGTGCTATGGACAGCGATTACAGTTGGAACAGTAGCGCACAGAAATACGAACTTTATTACGAAGAAATTATCAACTAACCTTGTGAGGCATAAATGGAATTTACTACATCAAAGGTCAAAAGTTTAATTATAGAAAAACTTGACAAATATTTTGCGACTTCTTATAAAAACGCTACGCCCCTTCAAATGTATAAGGCGGTTGCGCTCGTTATTCGTGATATTTTGCTTATGAAAAAGCAAAGATTTAATGACGAGGCGAGAAAACAAAAGGCAAAGAAAGTTTATTATCTTTGTATGGAATTCTTGCTTGGAAGATCGCTTAGAAACAATCTTTACAATATTGGACTTGAAAAGCAGGTTCGTGACGCCGTTCGTTCGTTTGGCGCAAACCTTGACAATCTTTATGAACTTGAATCGGATGCTGGATTAGGTAACGGTGGTCTTGGCAGACTTGCAGCGTGCTTTTTTGATGCGCTTGCAACTTGTGATTATCCTGCTATGGGCTTTTCTATCCGTTACGAGTACGGACTTTTTAAGCAAAAAATCGTTGAAAACACGCAAGTTGAACTTCCTGACGAGTGGCTCGATACGGGCGAAGTTTGGCAAATGCCACGCTCGGACAAGAGTTTTGAAGTAAAACTTGGCGGTAGAATTGAAGAAAACTGGGAGTCGGGCGTGCTTAAGGTAAAACACGTTGACGCTACGGTGGTTGAGGCAATCCCGTATGACGTTATGGTTAGTGGTTACGACGGTAAGGGTGTGTCCGTGCTCCGTCTTTGGCGCGCAACGGCAGCGGCTACTTTCGATATGAAATCCTTTACGCAGGGCGACTACTTTGCGGCAATGCGTAGCGACAATGAGGCGGAAGTAATATCAAAAGTTTTGTATCCGTCCGATCAGCACTTCGCAGGAAAACAGTTGCGCCTTTCTCAGCAATATTTCCTTGTAAGTGCGTCTCTTCAGTCTATTATCAAAGACCACTTACGCGTGTATCCCTCGCTTAATAACCTTCACAAAAAGGTTGCTATCCATATCAACGATACGCACCCGGCCCTCGCTGTGCCTGAACTTATGCGTATACTTATGGACGAGTATTCTTTCTCGTGGGAAAGAGCGTGGTATATTACCGTAAACACGATTGCTTACACCAACCATACGGTTATGAGCGAGGCGCTTGAAAAGTGGAACGAAGACCTTGTTAAGATGCGTCTTCCCCGTATTTATCAAATCATTAAAGAGATTGACGCGCGTTTCTATGGTGAACACCGTGACAGTTACGACGACGCTATTGCTAGAATGAGTGTGCTTGGTAACGGTCAGGTTCGTATGGCGAATTTGTCTGTAATCGGTTCGCATAGCGTTAACGGCGTTTCGGCGCTCCATAGCGATATAATCAAAGACAGCGTATTCCGTGATTTTTATAAAATTCTTCCCGAACGCTTTACTAACGTTACTAACGGTATTGCGCATCGTCGTTGGCTTAATCAGTCCAACCCTGCCTTAGCATCGCTTGTGGACGAACTTATCGGAAGTGGATATAAAAAGGATGCTAGTCGTCTTATCGAACTTAAAAAGTATATTGGTGACGATACCGTTACTAAACGTCTTGAACAGATTAAATATCAAAACAAAGTTGCTTTTGCTGATTATATCAAATCGACTACGGGCTTTGTTCTCAATCCCCAGTCGCGTTTCGACGTGCAGATAAAGAGACTTCACGAGTATAAACGCCAACTTCTTAACGTGCTTAAAATTATTAAGAAGTATCTTGACGTTAGGGAAAATCCTGACCTTGACGTTACGCCCGAAACGTTTATTTTTGGGGCAAAGGCGGCAGGTGGATATTATCACGCAAAACGTATTATTTCGCTTATCAACTGCATTAGCGAAGAAATTAATCGTTCGCCTAAAATTAAGAGCAAGGTGGACGTAATGTTCCTTGAAAACTACAACGTTTCTAAGGCTGAACGTCTTATTCCTGCCGCTGAAGTTAGCGAACAAATTTCGCTTGCAGGTAAAGAGGCGAGTGGTACTAGTAATATGAAGTTTATGCTTAACGGCGCAATTACGCTTGGAACGGTTGACGGTGCTAACGTTGAGATTGCCGAAAGAGTGGGCGACGATAATATATTTACGTTTGGTCTTCGCGCTGATGAAGTAGAAAAAGTATGGCACGCTGGTTATAATGCGTCGGCGCTTTATTCTACTAACGAGCAAATTCGCCGAGTAGTTGATGCGCTCCGTGTGGGTTTTGCAGGTCAGTCTTTCTCCGACATTGCAGACTATTTAACGCTGGGCACGAACTACGTTGCTGACCCGTATATGGTGCTTAAAGATTTTGATGATTATCTTCGCGCTGCAAGTGATCTTGATAAGGCGTATGCTGATAAGAATAAGTGGAATAATATGGCACTTAGAAATATTGCCGAGGCAGGTATTTTTGCATCTGACAGAAGTATTCGCGAGTACGCTGATAATATTTGGCACATTAAGCCTGTAAATTTTACTGAGGAAGAATAGATAGTGGATTTCTTTTATTTTCCTTGCGACGAGAAGTATAAAAATCCCGTTGGAGGAATAAAAGTTAATAAAGAGTTTAGGGTATTCCTTGCCACAAATAGTGGCGAGGATGCCTTTTTAGTGATGACGAAAGAGGCTGAACACGAGCATACCGTTTATTACGTTATGAACAAAGTGGACGGTGGTTTTGAGTACAGTATGCACGTTACTAGTAGTGGACTGTATTTTTATCACTTCGAAGTGGTAACAAACGGTAACAGAGTACGCATTTTTTCGGACGAGAATTTACACGCTACGCTAGGTGGAAACCGAGAGTGGCAACTTACTGCGTTTGACGAAGTTTATAGCACGCCCACTTTTTTAAAAAAGGGTATTTTTTATCAAATTATGGTGGACCGTTTTGCCGTATGTGGCGAGCGAAAAAAAAGCAAACGGAATATGACGTACCGTTCCGATTGGGGTGGATTGCCTACTTATAAGGCGGATGAAAAAGGTATTGTTCGTAATGGCGATATGTTTGGTGGCAACGTTGACGGAGTGACGGAAAAACTTGATTATCTATTAAGTTTGGGCGTGAAGTGCATTTACCTTAACCCTATTTTCGAGGCGTCGTCAAACCACAAGTATGATACTGCTGATTATACAAAGATAGATAGCGATTTCGGTGACGAGAATTCGCTAAAAAATTTAGTAAAACAGGCGGACAAGCGTGGCATTAAAGTTATTTTGGACGGTGTGTTTTCGCATACTGGAAGTGACAGCGTTTATTTTAACAAAGAAGGTAACTACGATAGCGTTGGTGCGTATCAAAGCGAGCAAAGTCCGTACTACGGGTGGTACGATTTTAAGGTTTTCCCCGACGAATACGACTGTTGGTGGGGCGTAAAAATACTTCCGTGTGTTAAGGAAGATAACCCCGCGTATAACGAGTTTATTAACGGAAAAGGTGGAGTTATAGAAAGGTGGATGGATACAGGTATTGCTGGTTGGCGATTAGACGTTGCCGACGAATTGCCTGATGTATTTTTAGATAATTTAACTCGCGCGGTAAAATGCAAAAAAGCAGACGCTTTGGTGCTTGGTGAAGTGTGGGAAGATGCTAGTAACAAGATTGCTTACGGACGCAGAAGGCATTATTTTCAAGGCGCGCAACTAGATAGCGTGACAAATTATCCCTTTAAGGATAGCATAGTTAGGTTTATAACACAAGGGGACGTAGGCGCGTTATCGCGTACAGTTCATCAAATTATCAATAATTATCCGCCTCGAGTGGTCAATAATTTAATGAATACGTTATCCACACACGACACTATGCGCATTATAACGACACTATCGGGTGAAACGTTGCCACAAGATAAAGACGAGCGTGCTACGTTTACGCTAGCGGACTACGAAAATGCAAAAAAACGACTAAAAGTGGGTGCGATATTGCAGTACACTTTACCGGGCGTTCCCTGTCTTTACTATGGTGACGAGGCAGGTATGCAAGGTTGCGAAGATCCGTTTAACCGTAGATGCTATCCGTGGGGAGAAGAAGATAACGAACTTATTGAGTTCTATCGCGCGCTTGCAAAGTTAAGAGAAATAGATGAATTTAATGGTGGAAAATTCGAACAAGTGGGTACGTACCTCGGCGTTTTCCAGTTTACACGCGGAGAAAATGTAGTGGTTGTGGCTAACGTGGGAGAGAAACCTTACGAATTAGATATGAAAGTGACTGATTTGGTTACGGGAAATGAGATTAATAGCGTTTGCGCAATGAGCGCAATCGTATATAGGAGGTAAAGATGAAGAAACTTGGATTTGGACTTATGAGATTGCCTATTATTGATGGCGATAATAATAGAATTGATTATGACAAAGCACGTGAAATGATTGATAAATATATGGCTAACGGCTTTACATATTTTGACACGGCGTATATGTATCACGGTGGCGAAAGTGAGAAGGCTTTTGGTGAGTTGGTCGCAAAAAGGTACCCACGTAGTGCTTATATTTTGACAGATAAGATGCCTGTAATGCGAATTAATAGCGCAGACGAGTATCCTAAAATCTTTGCAGAGCAGCTTGAGAGATGTCAAGTAGAGTATTTCGACTACTATTTCTTGCACGCAATAGGAATGAATACGTATCGTAAAATTCAAGAGCACGACGGCTTTGGGTACTTAAAGAAATTAAAAGAAGAAGGCAAGATTAAGCATATCGGATTTTCTTTCCACGATACGGCTGACGTGCTTGACAAAATTCTTACCGAACATCCCGAAACTGAACTTGTGCAACTCCAAATAAATTATATCGACTGGGAAGACGACAGTATTCAGGCGAGAAAGAATTACGAAGTATGTATGCGCCACGGTGTTGGCGTTGCAATAATGGAACCGCTTAAAGGTGGCTCGCTCGTAAGATTGCCCGAAAAGGCAAAAGAAATTTTGCTTGACGCTAATCCTAACGCTAGTATTGCATCTTGGGGATTGCGCTTTGCAGGTTCGCTTGACAAAGTTATTATCGTTTTGAGTGGTATGAGCAATATGGAACAACTTGACGATAATATGAGTTTTATGTCTGATTTTGTTGCTCTTAACGATGGCGAAAAGCAAACCGTAAATCAAGTTGTTGACATTATAAACAAGAGTATTGCCGTTGCTTGTACGGGTTGTAGATATTGCGTGGACGGTTGCCCTAAAAAGATTGCAATTCCCGAATATTTTGCGATCTATAATAACCAAAGTCAATTTGGTCTTGTGCCTGGTCTTCGCACGACGTATAATCACTTAAAAGCAAACGGTGGCACGCCTACGGACTGCATAAATTGCCGTAAATGCGTAAAGGCTTGTCCGCAACAACTGGATATTCCGTCATACTTAGCGGACGTTGCAAAAACTTTTGAAGGCTAATGAGAGAAGATACGTTAAAAGCAAAACGTTTGCTTGAAGAAGGTGGATATACTTTCGTTGCTGTAAAGGGCGAAGAAGTTATTACTTGTAGTGAGCGTGGAGTAAAACCACTCATTGACCTTTTGGATAAAGGCGCTGGTTTAGATGGTTTTTGCGTTGCAGACAAAGTGGTGGGCAAAGGCGCAGGTATGCTTTATAGCCTTCTAAACGTAGTGGAAATTTTTGCCTTCGTTGTTAGCGAACACGCCCAAAAATATCTTGAAACTACGAGTATTAGTCTAAAGTTTGCTGAAAAAGTCCCTGCAATTATTAGTCGCGACAAAAAAGGTTTTTGTCCTATCGAAAGTGCAGTTTTAGACGTTTTTGATGCTAAAATGGGCGAAATTGCTATAAAAAACAAATTTTTTGCATTAAAAACAAACAAATGAACAAGTGTTCATATATTTAATATAAAAAACTACAGGAGAATTTACTTTAATAATGGAAAGAATTAAAAGGATTTTGGGATTGTTTTTAACAATGTTCAAAATTGGACTATTTACCTTTGGTGGTGGATATGCAATGATAGCGTTGCTTGAAAACGAATTCGTAGAAAAGAAGAAACTTCTTGACCACGAAGAATTTTTGGATATGGTAGCAATAGCCGAGTCAACGCCCGGACCTATCGCAATCAACAGTGCTACTTATATAGGATATAAGACGGATAAAGTTATTGGCTCGATATTTTCAACCATTGCAGTATGTTTGCCCTCCTTTATAATTATCTACTTAATATCTCTTTTCTTTA
>JAZOUI010000291.1:0-1873 GCA_045658145.1 Pumilibacteraceae bacterium | reverse complement strand
CGAACCCGCGACACCCACCTTGGCAAGGTGACGCTCTACCACTGAGCCACTTCCGCATAATGTATTAAGTTTTGGTGCGGATGAAGGGACTTGAACCCCCACGTCGTGGACACTAGCTCCTAAGGCTAGCGCGTCTGCCATTTCGCCACATCCGCGAGGCGCATCACTCACAACGCTTGATTAGTATATAACAAATGAATTTTTTTGTCAAACAATTTTAAGCACTTTTTTAAAATTTTTTTTAAATGTTTTTATTAACTGCTCCCACCTACTACAGATTGACAATTTCATTGCATTTTGGTACAATAATTATGAAATCTTTTTAGGAGATAATTATGCAAAAACTCGTAGTTGCAAGTAACAACAAAAATAAAATTCGTGAAATCAAAACTTTACTTGGTGACAAGTTCGAAGTTCTTTCTATGTCGGAAATGAATATTGAACTAGAAATTGAAGAAACGGGAGTAACGTTTGAAGAAAACGCTATTATAAAAGCAAAAGCCATTTACGACCTTTGCTCGCTCCCTATCGTAGCAGACGACAGCGGACTAATGGTAGATGCGCTTGACGGAGAACCCGGCGTGTACTCTGCTAGATATGCAGGCGATCCCTGTAACGACGAAAACAACAACGCTAAACTTCTCAAAAACCTTGACGGAGTAAGCGATCGCAATGCTCGTTTCGTATCCGTTGTGGCTTTTTACGACGGAACGCGCACCGTAACTGCATCAGGCACGGTTGAAGGCACAATCCTCTGCGAAGGACGCGGAACAAACGGATTTGGTTACGATCCCCTTTTCCTTGCTACCGAACTAAATAAAACCTTTGGCGAGGCAACGGACGAAGAAAAGAACAAGATAAGTCATCGTGCGCGCGCTCTTGCTAGTTTGGTTAAAAAACTATGAAACAGTATAATACGTTCTTCGTAATTAGCGATACACACGGATTAGGTCACGACGTTATATCTTCTCTACTGCCTGCCATCAACAACGCTGATGCTTTAATTCACCTTGGCGACGGACTAAATGATTTATATCCTTTCCACGATAAAATCAAATGCGACGTATTAAGGGTACGCGGAAACTGCGATCCTTACTCGGACTACGAAAAAGATATTTTCATCAATACACCTGCAGGCAAAGTCATGTTCACTCACGGCGACGAGCACCGAGTTAGGAACGGTCTACTTAATCTATATATGTCCGCAAAAGAAAACGGTTGTAGATACGCTTTTTATGGACACACTCACGTTAGCGGAATTGACGAGTACAATGGTATTACCATCATAAATCCTGGTAGCGCATGCCGTCCAAGGGACCTTTCTCCCACTTATTGCTACTGTTTTATCGAAAATAACAAACTAATTACAAAAATTGTTTCAATATGACTTAAAAATCGTTGACAAAATTTTCTGCTTGTGCTATTATTTTTAAGCATTGTGTGTGCGCTGTGCGGGTGTAGCTCAATGGTAGAGTTCCAGCCTTCCAAGCTGGCTGCGTGGGTCCGATTCCCATCACCCGCTCCACATGCGCCAGTAGCTCAGCTGGATAGAGCAACGCCCTTCTAAGGCGTGGGTCAGGGGTTCGAATCCCTTCTGGCGCACCACAAAAGAATCCTATGGTGGGTATAGCTCAGTTGGTTAGAGCGCCAGGTTGTGGCCCTGGAGGGCAAGAGTTCGAATCTCTTTACTCACCCCATTCACTTTTTTGGGGCATCGCCAAGCGGTAAGGCACGAGACTTTGACTTTCGCATTCGCAGGTTCAAATCCTGCTGCCCCAGCCAAAATTTTTTAGCATTATCGCTTAATTTCTCGTTGGGGAGTCGCCAAGCGGTAAGGCTACGGACTCTGACTCCGTCATCCGGGGGTTCAAAT
>JAZOUI010000290.1:0-9200 GCA_045658145.1 Pumilibacteraceae bacterium | reverse complement strand
AGCGAGAGTCGCATTACAAACTGAAAGTTGCTCTTGAAGTTCTTTTTCACGCTTTGCGTACTTGTCTTTCAACTCGTCAACTTTTGCTCGTTCTTCTTTCATTTCGTTAAGTTTTTGAGCAATTTCTTGTTTTTGAGCAGTAACGTCCCCTGCCGTTTTCTTTTCTAGCGCCTGTTTTTCTTCTTCGTATTCTTTCTTCTTTTGCAATAGCGTTTTAGTTTTTTCTTGCAAAAGAACGTTATCTTTTTCAATAACAGTTGCTTTCTTTTCTTGGCTTTCTCTCGCTAAATGTATTTGTTCCGCGCTAGTTTGTATTAACGTAAGTTTTGCTCTTAACGCATCAATATCTACCTTTTGCCATACAAGCGCACTTTCTTGCTTTTGTTGTAAAACTTTTTCGCTTTCCTTAGCCTTGGTTTGCATTAGCGCTAAAGTTTCACCCGTCGTATTTATTTGCACCAAAGAATTGTTGTATCTTGTAACCTGCTCGTCATAATTCTTTTTCGCTCTTTCGTATTCTAGTTTAGGTAATTCTAGCGAACATTGCTCTTTTTCTTGAATAAAATGCACTTTATTACCACAAACGGGGCATACGTCCCCTTCTTCTAGCGACATACTGACAACGGCAACTGCATTTTGCGCAAGCGCGTCTTCATAAATTTTGCGCTTGTTTTCTTGCTCTTTTTCTAGAGAAATAAGGTCCTTTTCTATCTGCGCGTGAAGGGAGTTGAATTTTTCCCACTCTAACGTTTTTGCTTTCTTATCGCAAGTTGCTTTCTCATATTCCTTTTGGGCAGTAGCAAATTCTTCCATTGCCTTTGCTTTTGCTTGATTATCGTGGTCAAGTTTTATTGTGGCAACTGCGCAATCGCTTAAATCCTCGCCCGTCCACTCAAAATCATACTCTTTTTTGAGCAAAGAAAGTGCTTTTTGTCTTTCTTCATACTCTTTTTTGCTTTCTAAAAGCGCATCTTTTTGCTCGTTTATTCTATTTTCAAGCGTTTTCAACTCGATTTCGTCGTTTTCAATACTTTTTGCTTTCTTTTCAAGTTTTGCAATAGCGTCTTCCACTTCTTTCAATTCACTAAGCCTTGCAACTAATACGTCGCGCCCCTTTTCAAGCATAGCAAGTTGATTTTCTCGCTCGCATAATTGCTTGTAAAAATCCTGTTTTACAACTTCCTTTTCATTTAGTAAAACAAGTTCTTTTTCATTTTTTTCAATTTCAGCCTTGATTTGAAGTTGGCGCACGTATTCATTTGCACTATTTTCTAAATTCGTAGCGTTTTTTTGCTCGTTTTCGGCAAAACGGCGACATACGTCCATTTCCGTTTTGCATTTTTCGCTTTCACTTTCAAGCACAGCAATACTTTCTTCGCTAACGTTTTCATACCCTTCTAACGCTTTTTCGCAAGCATCAGCCTCGCCCTTGCAAGCGTTCGCCTTCGCATTAAATTTTGTAAAAAGACCATCAAATCTACTTAAATCAAACAATTTGCTAACGATAAGCACGCGCTCCGATTTCTTGGCTTTCAAAAAGCGTGAGAATTCGCCCTGCTGTAAAACTACAACGTGCGTAAACTCTTTTACGTCAAGTCCAATTTTTTCGCCTAGATATGCAAACGCTTGATTACCTTCCGCAACCACTTCTCCGCTAGACAAATTGCGAAGTAGAGTCGTGTTCTTGTTCTTCTTTCTGCTAATTACGCGATTAGTCTCGTAAATCTCGCCGTTCAGTTCAAAAGTGAAAACAATTCTTCCTTGTTCGCATCGAAGATTGATATACTCGTCAAGGTTACCCCTTTCAGCGTGGTTTTGATACAGCGACAAAATTATGCAGTCGAGAATAGTCGTCTTACCACTTCCCGTTGTTCCCGACACACAAAACAAATTATCCGCACCTACGCGATCAAAATCAACGGTTTGCTCTTCGACAAAACTGTTAATACCTTCAATTGTAAGTCTTATAGGTTTCATCTTCGCCTCCGTTAAATCTCTTCGTTATTAACCGCGCGCAAAAACATCTCAACAATCTCTTCACTCGGCTTTTCATTTTTCTTCTGCTCGTAAAACATTTCAAAAAGTTGTCTATCCGTCTTGCCCTTTCTCTCGCTCTCACTCTTCGTTTGACGTTTTACAACGGTTATTCCACAATAAGCATCCGTCTTTCTCATCCCTGCCATATCTTTAGCAGTCAAAGGATTTATGCTATCGTAAGTAATCCAAACGTAATCATCTTTGTTTTCTTCCAAAACTTCCATTGCTTTCTCAATGCTATCTACCGTAAGTTTAAGTAACTTTTTGCCCGAAGTTAAAGCAATTGACGTGACTTTGTTTTCCTTACCGTCGCTTTCAAACAAAATTACTCGCTTATCAGACGTATCATCAAAACTATACCTAAGTAACGAGCCACTATAATGAATATTATGCTCCTTTGATAGCGTTAAAGGCTTGTGTACGTGCCCAAGTGCAACGTATGAACATTTGTTCAACTGTAATATTTGGCGTGGAATTAGTTTAGTTCCGCCCAATTCACGCTCGTCCGTAACAAAATTTTCGCCACCCATAACAAAAAGATGGCTCATAAACATATTTATTTGCCCATCAACAAAAGAACTTTCGCTCTTCTTTGCTTTTTGACTTACATACTCGCAAAAATCTACTTCTCCTGCCATATCCAAAAGTTTTCCCGTAGTAGGAAAGGACAAAAGCCCAAGATTAAGCGTTTCACCGTTTTTAGTTACTTTTACGTATCCGTCGCCACCTTCTATACTAACGTCGTTTACGTTTGAGAAATATCCAACTAAATTTTCATCACCACAAAGAAGTATTCCACTTGCTTTTGCAAGACCACTAGGCGCACTAAGACGGGTAGCGTCGTCGTGATTGCCCGCAATTACAATGACCGTAGCGTGACGGGAAAGCCCAAGTATCGCATCATAAAAAAGTTCTTCTGCCTCAGACGGCGGAACGAACGTATCAAAAACGTCGCCTGCTACAAGCACAACGTCCACTTTTTCATTTACCACGACGTTAGTTATTTCATCTAGCGCATCCTTTTGTTCGCAAAGTCTGCTTTTTCCCTGCAAACGCTTTCCAAGGTGCCAGTCGGAAGTATGTAGAATTCTCATATATCACCCTATAACGAAATTGTGGCTAGAAATTTTTTACTCCACAATATATTGCCTTTAAAAAATTTGACACAAAATTCGTTTGAAAAATATTCTCTTTAGTGTTATTATATATTATCCTGACGGATTTAACAAGAAAAATCCGCTATGCACAAAAAATTTTCTTAAACAAAGGTAGAAATTATGTTCACAAAACTCTCAAAACAAATCGCAGACGAATCAAAAATCCAAATTGACAATACTTTTATTAGTCAATTTATGCCCTTTGCGCCCGAAAGTTACGTGAAAGTTTACCTTATGGGTCTCTCGCTTGCTTACACGGCAGACGACGCTATAAACACGCCCGAAGAAATTGCAAAGCGTTTAAGCGTGGATACCGCCCTTGTCAACGAAGCGTTCAACTACTGGGCAAACTGCGGAGTTGTCAACGTCATTGCAACAATTCCCCCCACCGTAGAATTTTTACCCGTCAACAAAAACACTCTTTCGCTCCGCAAATTTTCCAAAACCAAATACAAGGACTTTAACGACCAACTACATGCAATGTTCCCTTCTCGCAATATTTTGCCCAACGAATACAACGAGTATTACTCGATTATGGAGGCAATGCATATCGAGCCTAGCGCGCTTTTGGCGGTAATCGCATATTCCATCCGTCAAAAAGGCGAAGACGTGTCATACCAGTACATACTAGCCGTTGCTCGCAACCTTGCTCATCAGGGCTGTTTGACGTACGACAGGGTAAACGAACAACTTAGCGAGTTCGACCTTTACGACAAAGATCTTCTTGCTATCATCAAGAGTTTGGGCTCAAAAAAAGCACCTACTATCGACGACAAGCGTATGTTCAAGAAGTGGACGAAGGAACTTGGTTTCAATCTCGAAACGATTATCAAGGTCGCTAAAACGGTTAAAAAGGGCAACATTGACAAACTCGATTCCACGCTTACGAAATATTACGAAAACCATTTGTTCTCGTTTGACGAAATTACGGCGTTTGAGCAAAATCGCGACCACCTTTACGAACTTACAAAATCAATCAATCGCATTATCGGCGTTTACTACGAGCAACTTGATTTCATTATCGAAACTTACGTCAGCAAATGGCTTGGACTGGGCTTTGACGACAACACGCTCCGTTCCATCGCCGAATACTGCTTTAAGCGTGGCGTGCGCACGTTAGAAGGTATGAACGAGTCGGTAAACAAGTTCTACCGTCAAGGTCTTCTTTCTCAAAGTGATATCGGCGCATTTATGTCCGAAGCCGTTAAGCGTGACGAAGAAATTCGCGAGATTTTAGACAAAGCAGGCGTGTCCCGTCCTATCACTTCACGCGACAGAGACGCGTATCGCACCTGGACGTATTCGTGGCAAATGCCCAAGGACGTTATACTCCATTCCGCAACGTTGTCCGCGGGAAGTGGCAACCCCGTAAGTTATATGAACTCCCTACTTGGATCTTGGCACAATGCAGGCATTACGGACATTGAAAAAGCAAAAGCGTACCGTCCTGCCGACAAAGAAAGCGTAGCAACGAGCAATACCGTTGTAAAGAGTTACACCAGCGAGCAACTCAACGCGCTATTCGACAATCTTGATTATGAGGACCTTTGATAATGGATTACAAACAAGCAATAAAACAAATCATAGAGCGAAGAAACAAAGACTTAAGCCAAGCACACGCTTTGTTTATCTCGCTTATGCGTAATAACGAAGTTTTCAGAAACGCTGAACTAGATTTCCGTCGCGCTGAACTTGACTTTCTTCACGGCAAAACGAGCCAAGAAGATTTGGATAAAAAACGCAAAACGCGTGATGACGTGGTAGCCCGTTTGGCAGTTAAGGACAAACTAAATCCCCCGTTTAGATGCGAAATTTGTCACGATACGGGCAGAACGGAAAACGGGATTTGTTCTTGCGCAAAACAACTCGCACACGAAAGCAAAAACGATTTTAGTCAATTCCCTTTACTAACGTTTGATGATTTCGACATCACAATTTATCCTAGCGAAGTGCATCAGTTAGTACTTAAAACCGCCGCTGAACTTAAAACTATTGCGCTAAAAGGCAATACTTCAAAACGCAAAAACATCAATCTTATCGGCGCGCCCGGTACTGGCAAAACTTTCCTAGCGACCTGCTTTGCTAACGACTGTGCTGAAAAAGGCAAATCAGTAGTTATGCTTACCGCCTTTTCTTTCGTTGATCGCGCGCTAAAATATCACACCACTTTTGATGACAATAAGGCAGAATATCTTGCGCCCCTACTCGAAACGGACGTACTCGTTATAGACGACCTCGGTACGGAAAGCATTTTTAAGAACGTAACGCTAGAATACCTGTATCACGTTATTAACGAACGTCAACTCAAAGGACTTACGACGGTAATTACTTCCAATCTCTCGGTTGACGCAATCGCAAAACGCTACGGCGAGCGTATCGCAAGCAGGCTATTCGACAAAAAACTTTGCTACACGCGTGAATTCACTTTCAGCGATATCAGAAAAATCAACGTAAACAATTAAGCAAAAACGGAGTGGTACGTGCCACTCCGTTTTATATTTTTTAGAAAAACCAAGAAACGTTTAATACGTTTACTCTTTTAAGTTTCGATCCCATAAACTTATTCTCGTTCTTTCTTTTTGTTCTATATATTGATCTATTAAATTTCTTACTTCACTTTCTTCTCGTGGAATAATCAAATATCCTTGCTGTAAAATTATAGGGTGATAATTTCTTTTATGAACTTTATCTCTCACAATTTGAATAATTGCTATCCACACTACTTTTTCATCTTTTATAACTAGTGCTGTAACATAATCATAATTTAAAGTGCCGTGATAACCATAATATCCGTCATTTCCATATTCAATCCATATATTTTCGTCATTGACTTTACCAGCGATTTCACTTCCTGTTACATGGTATTGAATTTTTCCGTATTTACAAATAAGTTTACAAGTCACTTCTTCATTTGGATAATCTATAATTATTTGATTATTTCTCCTTCCTGATGTCCAATACCAAACGTCAAACTTTATAAAATTAATGTTACAAGCAACCGTCAAAACAATTACCAATAGCACTTTTACGATTGACGATATTATCAGAGATTTTTTTCGGTTTTTGTTTTTTGGCTTATCCGTCATATTCTCTCTCCCTTTAATGAAATTTTGAACTATGGAAACGTGTTTACAGTATAATTATACTACGCGGTTTTTCGCTTGTCAATAGGATATATAAAATTATACTACTTCTTATAAAAATATGTAAAAAAGACTTACCGTCGTGGTAAGTCCTTTTAGATTTTTTTGGTTTTTAACACAGTATTACTATTGATTTTCTAACGGCTCGGAATCGTTTTGTGCTTTATTTTCGGTCGTTTCGTTATTATCAAGTTTCTTCTTTTTTCTTGCTTTGACTTCGCTGACAACGACATTAGACAAAGCAACGAGGGCAAGCACGTTGGGGATAACCATAAGGTAGTTAAATAGGTCCGCAAGTTCCCACACGATATCATTAGACAAAATCGAGCCCAAGAAGATAAAGGCAATGGACAATATCGAATATACAATCGTCGCTTTTTTACCAAACAAATAGTTAAAATTGATTTTACCGAACATATTCCAACTGATAATGGTAGAAAAAGCAAAGAAGGTAAGGCAAACGGCAACGAAAATCGCGGAAATCATATTACCAACGTCACTTCCATTAAATAACGTTGCAATGCCTAATCGCAACATATTTGATTTATCAACGCCTTCCGCTACCCCTGCGCTAAGAACTCCGCCACCTGCATAGAGCGTAGAAATTACAATGAGCGCCGTAAGCGTAAGCACAACGAACGTATCAATAAACACACCAACCATAGCAACCGTTCCTTGCTCGTGAGCGCTCTTTACGTCAGCAAGCGCGTGGGCGTGAGGAGTTGAGCCCATACCTGCCTCGTTAGAAAATAGTCCACGTTTTGCGCCCTGACTAATCGCCGTTTTTATCGCATAGCCTATACTACCACCTATAATGGCGTTGGGCATAAAGGCATATTTGAAAATCATACCTATTGCCTCGGGCAAAACGGTTATATTTGCAAAAACAATCACAAGTCCGCCCAAAAGATACACAACTGCCATAATAGGCACTAATTTTTCGGTAACGGACGCTAAACGCTTTATTCCACCTATAAAGATAAGCGCGCACAACACCGCTACCACCACGCCTATAACCCAAGTGGGAATAGTGGTTGCACTAGAAACCGCCTCACCAATGGAGTTCGACTGCACCATACTGCCCATAAAACCAAGCGCAAGTACAATCGCCACGCTGAAAAAGCCTGCCAAAAATTTACCAAATTTGCCCTTAAATGCTTTTTTAATATAGTAAACAGGTCCACCTGCGACGCTACCGTCTTCGTTAACTACTTTCGTTTTTTGCGCAAGCACCGCCTCGGCGTAAATAGTAGCCATACCAAAAAATGCTATTACCCACATCCAAAATATTGCGCCCGGTCCACCAATAAGAATTGCTCCACTTGCGCCTATAATATTGCCCGTACCCACCTGCGCGGCAATCGCAGTAGTAAGCGCTTGAAACGAACTCATACCACTCTTTTTACTTTTATCTCTTAATTTTATCTTACCAAAAACGTTTTTCATACCTTCGCCAAAGCAACGAACTTGAACAAATCTCGTTCGTATGGTGAAAAATACGCCTACGCCCACTAAAATAAAAAGCAGGGCGTAATCCGTAAGATACGAATTAATTGTTTGAATCACTTGCAATACTACTTCCATAAAACTACTCTCCTTTAATTTTTTACAAACAACAAAAAAAGTGTCCCGAACGAAAACGGAACACTAAAAAATACAAGAATAGTTTTGCCCTGTCCTTTTGCCTGAGAGATTCAGCATTTCGCCTTACACCTTCGGCATCCGATTGATTACGGAATTCTCCAGAGTTCCTTCCACCGTCGGTCCGAAAAACGTTCCTACGGTTTCGCTAGGTTATTAAGTTGGCATTATATTACACTATTTTCGCTCACTTGTCAACAAAAAATATATATCTATTTGAATTTTTCTATATTTTTTTATCACAAGTAAGTACGTTTCCTAAAACAACGTATAATGCACCCGTTATTTTAAGCCCTTAAGGAATTTATCGGCAAAGTACATCCACGATTTTGCTTCGGGTAAAATTTGGTGGGCGTAAAGCCCAGTACGCTCGTCACAGCACGCTGCGCCGTGTTCGCCGTCTGCAAAAATATGGCTTTCCACCCTGACTTTATTCTTAAGAAGTTCAGCCGTGTAAATAACGGTCGCCATCGGATTAACGCAAGTATCCTTAGCCGTCGTCCAAATAAACGTAGGCGGATTTTTTACGGTAACGCTACGCTCGAGCGATTGCGATTGAACTTCGGGGCGCGTAAGATCTTCCGTACCAAACAAGTTTTTGAACGAACCCAAGTGACTATCAACGTAAATTACGGGGTAAGAAAGCACTACTGCCGCAGGGCGAGCGTCCAATCTTTTGCCCTTAAGTTCAGGCACGGGCAAATTATCACAGAAATTTGCAAGACTGGCAACAAGGTGTCCACCTGCCGAGAAACCAACGGCATATACTTTGCTCACGTCCGTGTTATGCTCTTGCGCGTTCGACTTTACCCAGTCAACTGCCGCAGCGAGTTGAGTAAGTGCGGTAGGATAGCGATAATCAGGCGCGATCGAATAAGTGAGTACGTACGCGTTATAGTGGCGATTAAAAAAGTCGACAGCAATAGGGTCGCCTTCGCGCTCGGACACAAAGCCGTATCCGCCACCAGGCGCTACGATCATTGCAGGTAAATTTTGGTTGTAAGGAGCCATTTCGCCCGTCGTCTTATGCAAAAAGCATTTAAGCGTTGCATTTCCTTCAATTCCGTAAAGTTCGGAAAGATTGATAGTAACAATTTCCATACAATTTTCTCCTAAATAATAATTATTTCATTAGTTTTCGGACGTAAAAGTTGTCCTTCCACTCCGTAGCCGATTGCCGCACATCCGTACACGCGATAACCGTCTTTCATACCCAATTCCT
>JAZOUI010000289.1:0-6193 GCA_045658145.1 Pumilibacteraceae bacterium | reverse complement strand
CGTGATATTTTCATAGCGAGCAAGCGCCGCAATAAGCGAGTGCACCGTTCTGCCGTATTTAAGGTCGCCACACACACCTACCGTAAGGTTATTAAGTCTGCCTTTTTCACGAACGATAGTAAGTAAATCGGCAAGCGTTTGCGTAGGATGGCAATGTCCACCGTCGCCAGCGTTTATTACAGGAATAGTCGCGTTTTTAGCCGCAACGTAGGGCGCGCCTTCTTTGGGGTGGCGCATAGCGATAATGTCAGCGTACTGACTAATAATCTTAGCCGTGTCCGCTACGCTTTCGCCCTTTGCCGCAGACGAACTGCTTGCCTCGGAAAAGCCGATAACGTTACCGCCTAGTTCGTACATTGCCGCCTCAAAACTAAGTCTCGTTCTCGTGCTTGGCTCAAAGAAAAGCGTCGCAAGTTTTTTGCCACGGCACTTGTTAGCGTACTCGTCGGGGCGCGCGATAATATCAAGCGCCGTTTGAATAAGTTCGTCAAGTTCTGCCGTAGTAAAATCGGTTATATCAATCAAACTTCTCATATTATTTAATCCAACTTTCGTCCGAAGGATTGTTTCTAAACTTGATAAGACGCGCTACGTCTTCAGGCTTAATATATCCTTCTTCAGCGGCAACTTCAGCGATGCAGTCGAAGTTGGTAAGAGAAACGTTTTTAACGTTTGCTTCGTTAAGACGGTCGATACCTTTCTTCATACCGTAAGTGAAAATGCTTGCAATACCAAGAACTTCTGCGCCTGCTTCGCGAAGAACGTTTACTACCTCCAAAACGCTACCGCCAGTAGAAATAAGGTCTTCAACAACTACTACCTTTTGTCCTTTTTCAAGTTTGCCTTCGATTTGGTTTTGTCTGCCGTGGTCCTTTGCGCCCGAACGAACGTAGCCCATAGGAAGTCCCATAATGTGCGCGGTAATCGCTGCGTGAGCAATACCTGCGGTGGACGTACCCATAAGCACTTCTGCTTCAGGATAATATTCCTTGATTACTTCAGCAAGTCCGTTTTCAACGTCGCATCTAACGCTAGGCGCGGTAAGAGTAAGACGGTTGTCGCAGTACACGGGGCTTTTGATTCCACTCGCCCAAGTAAAAGGTTCTTCGGGACGGAAGAAAACTGCTTTTATAGACAATAAATCTTTTGCAATAGTTTTTTCAATGTTATTCATAATATATCTCCTTAATTAACCAACAAATTCATTTACACAACGCTCGTACGCTGCAACGGGATCTTCCGCAGCGGTAATAGGTCTGCCTACTACGATATAATCCGAGCCGATTTCTTTTGCCTGCGCAGGCGTCATAACACGCTTTTGGTCGCCTACGTCACCGTCGGCAAAACGTACGCCCGGCGTTACGGTTACAAAGTTTTGTCCACAAATTTCGTGAACTTTTCCTGCCTCAAGAGGCGAACATACTACGCCGTCAAGACCTGCGTCCGACGCGTTTTTAGCGTAGTGCATAACAACCTTGTCAATAGGCTGATCGATAAGCAAATCCTTCTTCATGCTTTCTTCGTCCGTAGAAGTAAGTTGAGTTACGGCAATAAGAATAGGACGAGTTCCGTCAGGACGGGTAAGTCCTTCGATAGCCGCCTCCATCATTCTCTTCGTTCCACCTGCGTGAAGGTTAGTCATATCTACGTCAAGACGGGATAAAACTGCCATCGACTTTTTAACCGTGTTAGGAATATCGTGAAGTTTAAGATCAAGGAAAATCTTGTGTCCACGCTTTTTAATTTCACGAACAATGCTAGGTCCTTCAGCGTAAAAAAGTTCCATACCGATCTTTACAAAAGGCTTTTTGCCCGTAAACTTGTCCAAAAAGTCAAAAGTTTTTTGCGCGCTGTCAAAGTCACAAGCAATAATAACGTCCTTTCCCATTTTACTTAACTCCTCCTATGATTTCACTTAAATTTTTAATTCCATATTTGTCCATAACCGCAGGAAGTTCGGTGATAATATCACGGCAAGCGTAAGGATTAACAAGGTTTGCCGCGCCTACTTCTACAGCCGTCGCTCCTGCGAGCATCATTTCAATTACGTCCTCTGCCGTAGAAACGCCACCCATACCTACTACGGGCACGGAAACTGCGTTTGCTACCTGATAAACCATTCTCACCGCTACGGGGAAAATGGCAGGGCCTGAAAAACCACCCATTTTGTTTGCAATCACGGGCTTACGGGTACGGAGATTTATTCTCATACCAAGCATAGTGTTGATAAGGCTTATTCCATCCGCACCTGCTTGCTCGCACGCTTTTGCAATGGAAACTATGTCCGTAACGTTGGGCGAAAGTTTTACGATAACGGGCTTTTTAGTAACCTTTTTTACCGCTTTCGTCACTTCTGCCGCCGCCGAAGGATCAGTACCAAAACTCATACCACCACCGTGCACGTTAGGGCAACTTACGTTTACTTCAAGCCAACCCACCTGGTCGATTGCATCTAATCTTTCGCAAGTGTAAGCGTAATCTTCGATAGAAAAACCGCTTACGTTTGCCATTACTTTTTTGTTAAAACATTTTTTAAGTTTGGGCAATTCTTCTTCAATAACCTTATCAACGCCCGGGTTTTGCAAGCCTACTGCGTTAATCATACCCGCATAGCACTCGGCAATTCGGGGCGTAGGATTACCAAAACGTGCGTCACGCGTAGTGCCCTTAAAGGAAAACGTGCCTAATACGTTGATGTCGTAAAGGTCGGCGAACTCGTAACCAAAGCCAAAAGTTCCACTAGCAGGAATTATCGGATTGTCAAGTTCAATTCCACAAAGATTGACTTTTAATCTTTCCATATAATTTCCTCCTTGCTAAGCACGGGGCCTTCTTTACAAATTCTCTTATTGCCCGTAAGCGTCTTGCACGAGCATCCCATACACGCGCCAAAACCACAGCCCATACGCTCTTCAAAAGAAAGTTGTCCACTCGTTTTAGTAGCCTTGTGAACTGCTTTTAACATAGGCTCGGGACCGCAGGTATAGAAGTGCGTATAGTCGATATTATCGATAACGCTCGTTACAAAACCCTTTTGTCCATAACTGCCGTCCACGGTAGTTACAATTACGTTTGCGCCCAAATCAGCGAACTGTTTTTCATAGAAAACTTCGCTCTTTGTGTTAAAACCAAGCACCACGTCCACCGTCGTTTTGTTTTCAATCAATTTTTTTGCGAGCATATAAAGGGGCGGAACACCTACTCCACCACCCAGCAAAAGCGCGTGGTTTCCTGCCTTAGTAAGGTCGTAACCATTGCCAAGTCCGGTAAGAACGTCTAACGTCTGTCCTTCCTGCATACTCGCCATTTTCTCCGTGCCCTTGCCTACCACTTTATACACGAGCGTAAGCGTATCGCCTTCGCAGTCGCATACGGAAATAGGACGACGAAGGAAAAGTCCTTCGATTAAAATATTTACGAATTGACCGGGCGCGGTAATATCACTCGTGTCGCCCGTAAGCGTCATTTCATAAACGCTATCGGTAAGCGCAATATTCGTTTTTATAGTAAAAATAGACTGTTTCATTTGCTCTCCTTAAGCGTCGATAGTAGAAATACGGAGCGTGATTTCGTCAAGAACGTTAAGAAGTACTTTTACGGTATCAAGCGAAGTAAAGATGTTGATATTGTTTTCAGTAGCGTACTTTCTAATCTCGTAACCGTCGCTCATTTTTCCGATTGCGCCCACTTCACTAGTGTTGATAATGTACGCCACGTTTCCACCCAAAATGGTATCACGGATTTCGTCACTACCTTCGCTAATCTTCTTAACGGCGTGCGTTCTAATATCGTTCTTTTTAAGGAATTTTGCCGTACCTGCAGTTGCTACGATATTAAATCCAAGGTCGTAGAAACGGCGAAGTAACGGAAGTGCCTCTAACTTATCCTTGTCTGCAATAGTCGCAAACACAGTACCATAGTTTTGAAGGTGCATACCCGATGCCTGCAACGCCTTATAAAGCGCACGGTTAAGTTTGTCGTCGTAACCGATTGCCTCACCCGTCGATTTCATTTCAGGCGAAAGGTAAGCATCAAGTCCACGAATTTTATTGAACGAGAATACGGGAACTTTTACGTACCATCTCTTCTTCTCGTCGGGATAAATATCGAAAATACCCTGTTCTTTAAGGCTCTTGCCCATAATAACTTCGGTAGCAATATCGGCAAGGCTGTATCCCGTCGCCTTAGAAAGGAAGGGTACGGTACGCGACGAACGGGGGTTTACTTCGATAATGTAAACTTTTTCGTTGTTGTCAACGATAAACTGAATATTATAAAGTCCGATAATGCCAATGCCAAGACCTAACTTTTTAGCGTACTGCAAAATCGTGCCTTTTACTTTGTTGGAAATACTGAACGACGGATATACGCTTATCGAGTCGCCCGAGTGAATACCCGTACGCTCAACAAGTTCCATAATACCGGGAACGAACACGTCACGACCGTCGCAAATAGCATCTACTTCCACTTCTTTACCGATAATGTACTTATCTACCAAAACGGGCTTGTCTTCGTCAATTTCAACAGCCGTTTTGAGATATCTACGGAGTTGGTCTTCGTTAGCAACGATTTGCATTGCTCTACCACCAAGTACGAAACTAGGACGAACGAGTACGGGGTAACCGATTTTATTAGCAGCCTTTACACCGTCTTCAATCTTGGTTACAGCATAGCCTTCGGGCTGAGGAATATCCAAACTCTTAAGCACTTTTTCAAAACTGTCACGGTTTTCAGCGCGTTCGATAGCGTCACAATCCGTACCGATAATTTTAATTCCACGACTACGAAGGGGCTCGGCAAGGTTAATAGCCGTCTGTCCGCCAAGAGACGCGATAACGCCTTCGGGCTGTTCGTAATCAAGAATACTCATAACGTCTTCGGGCGTAAGGGGCTCGAAATAAAGTTTGTCGCTAGTAGTATAGTCGGTAGAAACAGTTTCGGGGTTGTTGTTAATGATGATTGCCTCGTAACCCGATTTCTTAATAGTGGTTACGGCGTGTACGGTCGAATAGTCGAACTCAACGCCCTGTCCGATACGGATAGGACCTGCGCCCAAAACAACCGCTTTCTTCTTGTCTGTAAGGCGAGATTCGTTTTCGCCCGAATACGAAGAATAAAGATAAGGAATATATGCGCCCGTATGAAGTGTGTCAACCATTCTAAACACGGGGGTAATGTCGTTAGTTTTGCGGAGATTGTAAACTTCAATTTCGTTTACGCCCCAAAGTTTTGCGATAAATTTATCGGCAAAGCCTAATTTTTTAGCATCAGCGAGAACTTTTACATCCATTTTATTTTCCGCAAGAGTTCTTTCCATTTTGGTAATGGTAAGGAGCGTTTCAAGGAAAAGTTCGGTGATTTTGGTAATTTCGTGCAACTTTTCAACCGTGTATCCACGACGGAGAAGTTCGGTCACAGCGAAAATATTATCGTCCTTGAACTCGTAAAGGTACTGTTCAAGTTCTTCATTGCTCATATCGTCGAACTTTGCCATATAGAAATGGCAAACGCCGATTTCGAGCGAACGAACGGATTTAAGCATACACTCGCTAAGCGTCGAGCCGATACCCATAACTTCGCCCGTTGCTTTCATTTGCGTACCAAGTTTATTGGATGCGGACGTGAATTTGTCAAAGGGGAAACGGGGGAATTTTGCTACGACGTAATCAAGACGGGGTTCGATAATTGCCGTTCCACCTGCAAGGGGAATTTCGTCAAGCGTCATGCCAACTGCAATCTTTGCCGTAACGCGCGCAATAGGATATCCACTCGCCTTTGATGCAAGCGCACTCGAACGCGATACGCGGGGGTTTACTTCGATAAGGTAATATTCGCTAGTGGTGGGGTTAAGCGCGAACTGAACGTTACATCCACCCTCGATCTTGAGTTCGCGAATAATCTTGATTGCGCTATCGTTAAGCATTTTAAGATCGTGGTCGTTAAGCGTCATAATAGGCGCAACAACGATAGAGTCGCCCGTGTGTACGCCAACGGGATCGATATTTTCCATACCACAAATGGTTATAGCGTTATCAGCCGAGTCGCGCATTACTTCGAACTCGATTTCTTTATAGCCCTTAACCGACTTTTCGATAAGAACTTGATGAACGGGAGAAAGTTTGAAAGCGTTAAGACCGATTTCCACGAGTTCTTCTTCGTTATCAGCAAATCCGCCACCCGTTCCACCAAGCGT
>JAZOUI010000288.1:0-3353 GCA_045658145.1 Pumilibacteraceae bacterium | reverse complement strand
ATTGCACTAGTTTAACGAGTATCACTATCCCTAATTCCGTTACTTCTATCGGCGATGGTGCGTTCAGTGGTTGCACGGGTTTAACGAGTATTACTATTCCTGACGGTGTTGCCTCTATCGGTGGTTCTGCGTTCGAGAATTGCAGTAGTTTAACTAATGCAACTTGCCCGGCTTTTGCTATTAATTATTTACCATATACAAAACTAGAAACTGTTGTTATTACGTCGGGCGAATCTATTCCTGATTCTGCGTTCTATGATTGCCGTAGTTTAACTAATATTACTATACCTGACAGCGTTAAGACTATCGGTGATTATGCGTTCAAAAATTGCTCTAGTTTAACGAGTATTACTATTCCTGACAGCGTTACCTCTATCGGTGAATTGGCGTTCTATGGTTGCAATAAGTTGACTATTTACTGTGAACTTGAAAGCAAACCGAATGGTTGGACTTTAGATTGGAGTCCATCATATTGTCCTGTCGTTTGGGGATATAAGGGAGAATAGTTACACCTACTAATCAGCCTTTGGGTGCTCTCTCGCTTGTCATTCTGAACGAAGTGAAGAATCTAAACGGTATATAAACGCAATTGGCTTAACCAAAACTAATTACGCTAATAACCTGTTAGATCCAAACGGCGTCGCCGTTTGCCCTTCGGGTTTCGACTGCGTTCACTGTGCTCACTCCGCTCAAGATGACAGCCAAACTTTTGTTTTTTGCATACATTATACAGATAGCATACGGGCGATTCGTGAATCGCCCCTACGGGATAGCTAATACATTATAACAATCCCCCAGTCAGTAAACTGACAGCCCCCTTTGCACAAGGGGGGCTTTTTACGGCAGGAGCAAGCCCCTGCCCTACGATAGTTTATAATATGACATCATATTTATAAAACAATTAAATCGGCATAGAAAAAGGTCACTCTTAACCGAGTGACCTTTTTTGATTGTTTTTGTTTATTCTTATTTTTGCTGGGGAGTTTGCGTTTTCTTGGATTCAAGCCTACAAACTTTGAAGAGGGCGCACGCGCCGAGCGAGGCGGTAATTCCTACTAAAAAGTAGCGAAGGAAACTGTAAAGGAGCGGAATATCTTTGGGCAAAATAAGTTTAACGCCTTCTTTGACTGCGAGCACGAGGAGTAGTCCCACTACCGCTTTTACGATTTGCATCCACCACTTGCATTTTACGTCAAGACGAACGTACTTTTTCTCTAAAAAGTAACCGATAGAAAGCGCGCTATATGCGCCCAAAACTTTGAGCACGTTGTCTGCGCCATCAAGTCCGCCACACGCGATAAGCACGATTAAAATTATAGCGCAAAGGGGTACGACGCCCAGCACAATATACTCTTCTTTGTCTTTGAGAAGTTCGAAAAGTTCGCCAAACGCGAACGCGCAACCAACTCCTAGCGCAACGCCTACGAGCACGTCGCTAACAAAGTGCTGACCGAGATACAATCTACTAAACGTCACGAGCAAGCACAAAACTGCTCCGCCGATATAGAGTGCTTTTTTACGGTAATGCACGCCAAGTTGGGTGGACATATTGCCTACCGAGTGCGAATGTCCGCTGGGGAACGAATAACCCGAAGTGCGCTCCGTCACCGACACAATCCCCTCGTGCGTGTAGGGGCGCGGACGAGCGACAAGCGATTTTACGCCTTCGACACACGCGTTACCTAAAAGATAAACGTTGATGAATTTATAGCCAAAGCGTTTATCGAAACACCAAAACAAAATTGCGCCTATGGCAATGAAAAACATTTCATCACCAAGTACCGTTATTGCGGAAAAAAGCGCGTCCAAAAACGGATTTCGTATAGTTTGTATGGTTTTAATAACTTCTACTTCCATTAGTCCTCCGACACGAACTTCTTGATATTATCGCCGTCCACCCACAGTCTTTCGATCTGGTAGAAGTCGCGAAGTTCCTTATAAAAGACGTGCAAAATTACGCTACCGTAATCGAGCGCAACCCACTTTGCGTCAACGTCGCGGTGCGTGGGTTCAAGCCCCGTTTTAGAAAGTTCGTCTTCAACAAAATCGGCAAGCGATTTTACCGCCGTGGACGAATATGCCGACGCTATTACAAAGTAATCGGCAATAACCGTTTTTTGCGTAAGGTCAATAGTCGTAACGTCTTTGCCTTTCTTGAAATCAAGAAGATATGCGATCGCATCAGCAAGTCCGTTAGCAGTCGTAAGGTCGTATTTAGTAAGGTCAACTTGTTTAATCATTTTTCTTTTCCTTCTGTTTTATATGGTATTTATAAGCCTCTACGGTAACGGGCGCTAATTCTTCGCCCTTACTCGCAAAGTAATTTATCGTGTTTTCAAAAATAGCAGTAATTCCGTCGTCCAAATTTTCGTAAGTGAGCGCGCGAATTTCCTTTACTCCATCAAAGTTTCTTCCCTCTTCGATATAGTCGGCAGAGAAGATAATTTTTTGATAAAGGTTCATATCTTTTGCGCCCGTCGTGTGCGATTCAATTGCCGAAATCACGTCACTGTCCGTCTCGCCATACGCTTTTTGCGCTAGCCTTGCACCCGTGATTTGATGACGGCACGCTGGGGGCAAAGAAGTTATGCTTTCGTCCTGCTCCACTCCGTATTTTGCCAAAGATTGCTCGTCCATATACTTTGCTACGTCGTGAAGAAGGGCTGATTTAACTACCTTTTCCGTGTCCGCACCGTTAAGTTTTGCGAGCAGTATCGCGCTGTTTGCCGTGCGGTAAATATGCTCGGCACGCGACGGCTTTATTCCAAACTCGCCGTATCGCTCGGTTATATAACAGTAGTCGCGATACAATCCTTTTTCTTCGATATAGTCCGCAACGATTTCGGGCACGACTTCGCGTTGTTTACCAAAAGCAACGGCAACGCGCAAAAGCGAAGAAGAACCTTCTTTTCCGTCAAAGGACGCCACTTCTACGTTGAAAATCTTTCGCGCTTTGTCTAAATCTTCTTGCTTTATCGGGTAATAGGGACGTTTTACAACGTAAAAAGTTACAGTCTTTTTCAGCCTATCGGGGCGCGCCCATTTATCCAAAGTTGCTAGCCCGTCACTACCTATAACAAAGTAAAGTTGGTCGTTTTCTTTATAAAACTTTTCAGCCGTAATATAAGAATAACTCGTGCCTTCACCCTTGATTTCACAGTCGGAGACGGTTATACTTGGGTAAGGCGCAAACGCGCGTTTAAGAAGTTCTAACCTCTCTACTCCGCTTAAATCCATCTTGCCTATCTTAAAAGGCGAGATGAAAGCAGGAACTACGATTACTTCGTCAAAATGCTCGGTAAGTTTTATTGCCAAATCGTAATGCGCTAGCGTTAGCGGATCAAAACTTCCAC
>JAZOUI010000287.1:0-3264 GCA_045658145.1 Pumilibacteraceae bacterium | reverse complement strand
TCGGCTCGGTGTGCTTGTAAACGGTAGTGGGCAAGTTTATCGAACTACCTTGTTCATCTCCCAAGAATTCTTTGAGCGTGGGGAAGGACAAGGATTGATCTTTACCTGCCTCGGTGGTGGAAAGGCGCATATCGATGGGGGAGAAACTGTCGCCACGCGAGTGCATATCGAAAAAGTCTGCCATTTTAAAGTACGCCATAAGTCCATTTTTAAGACCAGGATAAGCACGAACGTAGAAGTAGAGAAGTTCGTTATCGATAATTCCCACGAAACTATGACCCTTAAGAGAAATAGTGTGCTCGAATTCGCCCATAGTGAGTTTTGAATAGCCTTCTTTGTAATCGTTTACGAGAGTGTAACTAGGGTTTGCTACGCCTTCACGGTCGGCAATAGTTACCGTACGCGACGATTTGATTGCGGAAAGCGCTGCGGACGTGAACGTTACGGACGACGTAACGGTATCCGTTTTGCCACGGTCAACTTCTTCGGCAAACTCGTTATACGTTATAGACATATCCATATTGAGAATGGAATAAGCAACGTTGTCCACCTTGCCTGCAGGTTTAAGCTCGTAAGTGAGCGTACCTTCGGCAATAATTTTGTTGGTAAACTTGTTTGTTTTGGTAATTTCGTAAACGCTTTTTTCATAAGCGGTATTTACCGACTCTTCCGTTTGGTTGATGCACCAGGGTGCAGGGTAAGAAGGGGGAGCAGAAGAAATAGTCGCTTCGCACGCCACTAAGCAAAAGACTAAAAGAGTAGTAAGTATTAAAGTAACGATTTTTTTCATTGCGCACTTCCTTGATAATATTTTGCTTTACAAGTATAACATACTTGTATGTTTTTTTCAAGCGTTTGAGTCTTTTTTTTATTGATTTCAAATAAAATGTCCCAATTTATGTACATTTGACACACTATTATCACAAATGTTTTGAAAACACTTGAAAATTTGAGTAAAAAAGGTTACAATGTATATATGGAAATTCTTTACAAAAATTCATACGTTGAATCGTTAGACGCTGTGGTGGAAAAGGTTTTGGCTCGCAAAGTGGATTTGGGAGTAAAACACGTTGTTATCGTTCCCGACGTCTATTCTTTCACGCTCGAAAAGCGTCTTTTTTCGGTGGGCTCAGGCGCGTTTGACGTGGAAGTTACGACTTTTAATAGATTGTATCTGCGCCACGCACAAACTTTCGGAAAGGCAATTTCAAAGCAGGGCGCAATTATGCTCCTTAAAAAGATTTGCGCTGATAATGAGAAAAAACTCGTTTGTTACGGACGCTCATCAAAGCGGACGGGCTTTGCCGTAAAACTTTACGATGCGATTAGTAAACTGCGCGCTTGTGCGATTACGCCCGAAGAACTGAGTAAAGTAGAAGGCATGCATAAGGCGAGTGATTTGGCGCTTTTGTACGGCGAGTACGAGCGATTCACTAGGGGGAAATACGTGGATGCGAGTGGTAGATCGGAACTTTTGTGCGAAGGAGTTAAGCGTGGTTTGCTTAAAAATTGCCACGTTTACGTTGCCCTTTACGACACTATGTCGCGCCAAGTGGAAAAATTGCTTGATGCTATTGACGAAAACTGTTTGTCGCTTACTGTTGCTAACACTAAGCCTTTTGACGGATACGAAATTTCAGCGCCCGTTTCCGTGCTTTCTTGTCCCGACGGGGTAACTCAATACAAAGAGTGTGCTGGAAAAATCAAGAAGTTTGTTTACGACGGTGGACGTTTCGGCGACTGGGCGGTAGTGGCTGACGGCGCTAATATTCCTGCGCTAAAACGTATTTTTGACGAGTACGGCATTGCTTATCACGTGGATGAAAAAATTTCGCTTGCAGGGAGTGAACTTGCTAGGTTTATTTTGGGTTGTATTTCTGCGGTGCAGAAGAAATATCGCACGGCGGATATGCTGTCGCTTGCGTCGAACTATTATTTAGGCATAAGTAAAGCGGAAAGTGACGCGTTTAAAAACTTTGTAAGAAAGTTTTGCGTGGACTATTTGGGCTTTACTAAATCGTTTACACTTAAAGGTGAAGAGGGCGAAAAAGTCGAGCCTGTTCGTTTAAAATTGATGCAAATTTTAGACGTTTTACCCCAAGATTTTTCGGACGCAAAAACCCTTTCGGATGCAATTTTACGCTTGCTCGAAGTGGTGGATGCGAAGAGCAAAACTGAAACACTTGCACACAATGACGGCAGGACGTTAGGTCAAATTTATGACAAAACGGTAGAAATCGTGTCGCTTTTGGGCGAACTTATGGGCGGAAAATACGAAGATGAAGATACGGTTATTGACGCGCTAGTGGAAGGATTTTCGGGTACGGAAATTTCGCTCGTTCCGTCAAAGCGTGATACCGTCCAAATCGGCCCACTTTCGCTATTTAGAGGACAGCGAGTTAAGTGCGCAGTCATTGTGGATTTTTGCGAAGGTAAAGTGCCCGTGGTGACAAAGGACGACGGCTTACTTCTTGACATGGACGCGGAAAAATTAAATGCGTATAAGATCAAAGTTGAGCCAAAAAACAATCGCAAGAACGAACTTTGTCGAGATGAGTTGTGGCACTTTCTCAAAACTGCGCAAAATTTGTTTTTATATTGTGTTAATAGTGACGAAAACAAGCCTGCGTGCGATTTGAAAATTCTACTTAAAAAGAACAATATAAAAGAAGAAAGTTACGCGCAAGTTTTGATGCGAAGAAAGGAAGAAAGCGACTTAACGGCGCTAGTGTATGAACTGGGAAGTAAACAAGGCGTAATTGAATTTGCGTTAGGAGATAGGGACGGTAAATTTTTTGAAAGTTTACTTAACCTAACCGAGCGTGACGACTTATTTGAAGAAAAGAGTTATGGCGAAAAGAAATTAAATGTGAAATCGCTGTTTTTCGCTAGTGGAGCAACTAGTGTAAGTGCGCTCCAAACATATTTTACTTGCCCGTATAAGTACTTTTTGCAGTACGGATTATACGTTCGAAAAAAGGACGACGGCGAAGTAACGCCCATAGACGTGGGTCTCCTTTTGCACAAAATCATTGAAAATTACGTTAAAGGAAATATGCCCGACGACGTAGAGACTTTTGTGCAAAAGGCGGTTTTGCTTGCGGTAGAAAAATTTGAAAAGTATTCCTATTCGAGCGAGAGCGAAAAGATATTGAAGCGCCTTATGAAAGAGGCTGTAAAATTGTGTACGGTAGCGCGTGAGCAAATAAGAGCAGGCGAATTTGTGCCTATCGGATCGGAAGTTTCGTTCGGCAAGGATGATTC
>JAZOUI010000286.1:0-7868 GCA_045658145.1 Pumilibacteraceae bacterium | reverse complement strand
TCAACAAAGAAAACATTAGTTATACCGTAATTGAAGGTACGGGTAGAATTAGCGAAAGAGCATTCGCAAGCGCAAACAACTTGCGTGACGTAACGATTGCATCCACGGTTGAATCGATTGGTGCTTACGCATTCTACGGCTGTGAAAACTTGATGGCAGTTATCTTCAAGAGTTACTACGCTCCGTATCTTGAAGAAGAATACGATGTAAACTATGCAACCGTTGAAAACTATCCCGTAACTGGTGATTACTACGGTTATGAAGGTCTTGGAATCATTCCTTACTATATGTGGAATGTTACGCAAGTAAACCTTTTCTACGGTGCAAACTTCGTTGACCACATCGGTCATATCGATAACAAACTCGTTATGGTAAAACCTGCTAACGGTCAGTACTACGATTCCTTCGTATACAGTCAGTACTTCGACGCAGTAGTGGAAGGTAGCAACGCGGCAGTTGATGCAACGCTTAACGTAATGGCTATGATTGCTCAACTTCCCACTTCGATAACGCTTGCTCATCAAAGTCAAGTAGAGGCAATTCGTCAGGCTTATGATATGTTGCCTTCTATTGAACAGCAGGCTCTCGTAAGCAACTACAACGACCTTCTTAAAGCAGAGTCCTTAATCGAGTATCTCATCAACAGAGATGACGATAATGACGATGACAATGATGGTGGCGATGATGTTGTAGTAGAAACTCCTGAACAAACCTTGCCCGCGTATGCGCTTATCCTTATTATAGTAGAAGGCGTAATAATTCTCGCAGCAGCAGGATTCGCGATTTACTGGTTCGTTATCAGAAAGAGAAAATAATCTGTAAATAACAAGTAAATTTTACTTACAAGTTGAGGTTATATGAAAAAGAAATTTAAATTAGTTTTAATCTTGTGTGTGTTGGCGCTCTGTATGGCACTCGTTGCCTGCGTCAACCCCACAAAGGTTGAAGAATTACAAAAGAACGGTTACAAGATTTCTGTAACTTACGACGGCAACGGTGGTTCGTTCCTTGACCGTGATGGCATAACCATTATGGATATGTTTAAGCCCAGTCAGTACGAAAAGGATAATAACGGTTACGTACATATCCGTCTTACTGAACCCACGGCGGACAATCGTGTTCATAGCGGACACGGTAGCGTATCGCTTACGATGCCCAACTATTTCTTTGCAGGTTGGTACAAAACTCGTACCGTAAAGACCGTTGACGGTTCGCCCGTTGATGAAAACGGCGAAAAACTTGTTTTGCAAGAAAACGGTACTTACGTTTATGCTGACACGGTAGACAGCAAAGAGCCTAAAACGGGTAGACCTGCTTATGAATATTCCGATTACTGGGATTTCAAAAACGATACCATTGATTATCGTGAAGAAGATTATGCGTCTACTAACGGCGTTATGTCTCTTACGCTTTATGCTGGTTGGGTTAAGCATTACGAATTCAACTACTATTATCAAGTAGAAGGAGAGAGTGGTTGGACGAAAGCGGACGAAGTTACGACTTTCGACTATAAGACCACTAATGCTACCGACTCGCTTACGTCTGATAAAGATACTATCTGGGTTCCCGTTTGGGAAGACGGTGCGATGAATTACGAACATAAGTATTCTAATGGTTCGTTCTATTTCTTCCCCGAAATTGATGGTACTACCTTTGCAAAAGCATACAAAGACGAAAATTGCACGCAAGAAATTACCGATTCGCTCGAGCACGAAGGAACGCTTGATATCGAGACGGGTAAAGCAATTAACAGAGTTCAAAACGTATACATAAAACTTGAAAAAGGTAAAAAGTATCGCATTGAAACGGCTGATCAACTTATTGCTTATGCTAATTCCGACGGTATTTATGAAATTAAGGCAAACCTTGATTTTACGGACAAGAAGTGGCCTGGAATATTTAGCGTAAATACCTTTAATGGTAAAATGTATAGTACGGAAGGAAATACGTTCACTATTAAAAATGCTACTGCAACTATCAGCAGTACGGCAAAGGCGTGTGGACTTTTCGGTCAAGTAGGCGCAAATGCTCAAATCAAAAATCTTATTTTTGAAAACGCAACGGTTGATCTTTCCTACGTTGGTGAAAGACAGCGTGACAGACTTTACGGAACTTTCGCTGGAAATATCGTGGACGGCGCAACTATTAGTAACGTTACGATAAGCGGTCTCCTTAAAATCGGCGCAATCACTCCTGGTGATGGATATAACGTTAATATCCTTACTAATGGTAAAACGGACGGCATTACCAACAATGGCATTGGTCTTACGCTTTACGGAATGAAACGTGGTGAAAAGTATCAATACTCTATCGTAGATCCCGGTGAAGTTACCGTCGAGACTGACGGAACGGTAAATATCACCATAGCACAGTCAATCATACTTTTGGAACAAGAAAAGTTTGATATAAATATTGGTTAAAAAACGGAGGTAAATAAAAAATGAAAAGAAAAACGTTTTCTCGAATTTTGTGCATGTTGCTTTGCCTTATCCTTGCGATCCCCACGTTCGTAGGATGCGCACCGACTAGCACGAAAGACAGTATCGTTATCATGGCAGAAGAGTTTAGTGGATTGTTCAATCCCTTCTATGCAACGTCTGGTAGCGATATGGAAGTAGTGGGTATGACGCAAATCGGTATGCTTTCGACTGACGAAAGTGGCGGACTTGTTGCAGGTGACGAACATCCCACGGTTGTATTAGACTTTAACGAAGGTGTTTATAACGAAGCGGCTGATGAAACCGTATATACGTTCGTTATTAAAAATGGCTTGACGTTCTCTGACGGTAAGCCCCTTACTATTAACGACGTATTCTTCAATATGTATGAATACCTTGACCCCGTATATACCGGTTCTTCTACTATGTACTCTGTAGATATCAAAGGTCTTTCTGAATACAGAACGCAGACCACTGATGAAGGCACGGACGATATCGTAGCTGAAAACGCTGCAACCGACGCTTTCTACAGAAAGTACGAACTTATCTCGCTTTTCGAAACTGAAGGTCTTTTGGAAGGTTCGACTTCTTCCTACAGCATGAGCGAAGCGGAGATGAAAGAGGCAATTGCTAACCACTACGTAAGTGGATCTTACAAGGATGCAGTTGCTACTCTTGAAGAACAAAAGACTATGACCGATAATGATTATCGTGCTCAACTTGTTGCAGACTACGAATTGACTCTTAAGACTTTTAGAGAAGAACTTGAGTCTGACTACAGAGCAGCAAAAGAGTCTTTTGACCTTACTACCGCTCCTTATAAGGAACACGCTGCAAAGCTTTCGAGTGATATCTTCAAGTTCTTCCTTTTCGAAGGATATATCACCCCCAAGTATGCAAAACTTCCCAACAGTAGCCGTGACGACAAGACCAAGATTGAAAGTTTCGAAAACGAAACCATCTTGGAAAGTTGCACTACGATGGAAGCTGCTATCAACAAAGTATATAACGATAACGTAAAGACTGCTCTTAACAATATACTTTCTTTCTGGGCAACTTCTGGTACGCTTTTGACTCAGTACACCGCAGAGGCTATTGATATTCGTCTTCACAACAATATGCAAGACGGACAACTTCTTTTCCCCAACATCGAAGGTATTAAGTCCCTTGGACACAACACCGACGTTGAAAAAGTAACGCTTGGTTCTAAGACCTATAACGTTGCTCACGCTCATAACGAAGACGGTACTCCCAAGAACGCAGGTGAATATGACGTTCTTCAAATCACCGTTGATGGTAGAGACCCCAAAGCAATTTACAACTTCTCCTTCACCGTTGCTCCCGCACACTACTACGGTTCTGCTAACGGTACGGGTAACGACGTTGATATTGATATCGCAGCAAACAAATTCGGCGTTAAGTGGGCTGACAGTAACTTCCAAAGCAAGGTTATTCAGTCTCAACGTAACGTAGAAGTGCCCATGGGCGCTGGTGCTTTCGTAGCAACCAACGACAGAAACGAAGATAATCCTTCGGGCGCTGAATTCTGGAAATCCAGTATCGTATATTACAAAAAGAACACCAACTTCATGTTCCCTGTAAAAGCGGAAAAACTTCGTTTCCAGGTTGTAAGTTCGTCCAACGCGCTTGACAAACTTGAAAAGGGTGAAGTTGACTACGTAACTCCTCAGTTCACTAAGGCAAATGCAGAACGCCTTGACGGTATGGCAAGCAAGGGCTTTGTAAAACTTAGTGCTTGGCAGCTTGGTTACGGTTATGTTGGTATCAATGCTGGTAAAGTAGAGAATATCAATATCCGTCGTGCAATTATGGCTGCAATGCAAGTTTCTCTTGCACAAACCTTCTATCAATCTGGTACTTGTAAGCCTATCGACTGGCCCATGAGTATGGAAAGCTGGGCTTACCCCTTCGAAGACGATAACAAGACTTCTAAGCCCAACGGCTGGGATTACACTCGTTGGACTGGTCTTGAAGACGCTAGAGGAAAGATCCGTAAGTATATGGCTGCTGCTGGTGTTCAAGCAAACGACAGCGCACTTAAGATTAAGTTCACCATCGCAGGTGCATCCATCACCGAACACCCCACCTATGCAGTATTTAAGCAGGCTGCTCAAATCCTTAACGAAGAAGGCTGGAACATTGAAGTAAAGGCTGACTCGCAGGCACTTACCAAACTTGCAACTGGTTCGCTTGAAGTTTGGGCTGCAGCATGGGGCTCGACCATTGACCCCGATATGTATCAGGTTTACCACAAAGATTCCACCGCTACTAGCGTATACGCTTGGGGCTATCGTGAAATCAAGGGTAACACCACTAAATATTGGGAAGAATTCGACATCATTTCTCGTCTTTCCGTAATCATTGACGAAGCACGTTCGGTAATGACTCGTGAAGAAAGAAAGCCCAAGTACGAAGATGCAATGAACCTTGTACTTGAACTTGCAGTAGAACTTCCCGTATACCAAAGAATGACGCTTTTCGCGTACAACAGTAACACTATTACCGGACTTCCCGACCAGAGCGAAGTTGACTCTTACAACAGCCCCTTGTCCGAAATCTGGAACATCGAACTTAAAAAATAATTAATTAACCGTTTGGAGAAAAAATGTTTAAGTATATTCTCAAAAGACTTGGAGTATCAATACTTATTCTGCTTGGCGTATCCTTCTTGTTGTATACGTTACTTCGCTGTATGCCGGCGAGTTTCGTAGACAACAAGATAGTTGCGCTGTCGCAGAATACAGATGCTATCTCCGATGAATTTATTGCCGAAATGAAGAGAGCGTACGGACTTGACGTAGGTATTGTTCAGGGCTATTTTAACTGGCTTGGTAATATCGCTAGTTTCGATTTCGGTAAAAGTTTCATAAGTTCTAGACCTGTTTTGGAAGAATTGTTTAGACCTGATAGAATGGGTACTTCTTTCGTTGTTGCCGCAATCGCAACCATATTCGAATTTATGATTGCAATTCCTCTTGGAATTACCGCAGCAACTCACCAGTACTCGATTCGAGATTACGTCGTAACAGTATTAGTTATGATAGGTATTTCGCTCCCGTCATTCTTCTTTGGTCAGATGCTTAAAGACTTGTTCGCAAATAAACTTGACTGGTTCCCTGTTTCGGGTATGACCGACGCAGGTTCTACGCTTACGGGTGGTGCGGCAGTAATTGACTACTTGCGCCATATGTTCTTGCCCGTTCTTACCGTGTGCATACTCAGTATCGGCGGAAGAATGAGATCTACGCGTACTAATATGCTCGAAGTTCTTAACTCCGACTATATTCGTACCGCTAGAGCAAAAGGACTTCGTGAAAGTAAAGTTATTTACAAGCACGCATTCCGTAATACGATGATACCCGTCGTAACTTCACTTGCAGGACTTATCCCGTCGCTTTTCTCGGGCGCGATGATAACCGAGCAGGTATTTGACCTTACTGGTATAGGTAACTACGCAATTACAGCAATGACGCAAGGTGATATTCCTGTAATTATGACGTACAATATGTTCCTCGCGGCGTTGTCCGTAATCGGCGTATTGCTTGCTGACCTTATGTACGCAGTTGTTGACCCGCGCGTTAAATTGGTGTAAAGGAGGAGAGTATGGAAGAAAATAAAGAATTAGATACTGCCATCGAAGAAGTTGAAGAAACGACGGCAGAAGAAGTACTCTCTACTGAAGACAAAGAAACTCCCCTTGATAAAAACGTAAGACTTATGTCCCCCGGACGTATGCTTTTACGCCGTTTCTTCCGTTCGAAGTTGTCTATTACCGGTCTTATTATGCTTGCGGCGTTATTCGTTTTCTGTTGGCTTGGTCCTGCTATTTGTGGCGTTTTTGGCTACAATTGGGCAGAAACGCAAACCGACTATACCGGCGCAATCGAATATAACGATTACGTTATTGAAGACGAATATAACGACGGTAACTTTGTTCAAATCGTTGTAACTAACAATGGTATTAACGCATTAGCACCCCCTTCGGCTAATCATATTTTGGGTACTGACGAGCAAGGTATGGATATCTTCGTACGTCTTATGTACGGTGGTAGACTTTCGCTTACCATAAGTTTCTTGGCGGTATTCTTAACGTCCTTCTTAGGTATAGTGCTAGGCGGTATTGCAGGATTCTACGGCGGAATAGTGGACAATATCATAATGCGTATATGTGACGTATTGATGTGTTTGCCCACGCTACCGTTAATGCTAATTATAGGTACTGTGCTTGAGGCGAACGGCGTTCCGTCAGCATATTACATATACCTACTAATGGGCGTGCTATCGCTGTTCTCGTGGCCGGGTATGGCGCGACTAGTACGTGGACAAATATTGTTCTTGCGTGAGCAAGAGTATATGGTTGCAGCAGAGGCTATGGGTTATTCTACTAGTAGAAGAATATTCAAGCACTTACTTCCCAACGTACTTCCCCAAATTCTCGTATCTATGACGATGTCCCTTGGTGGAATGATCCTTTACGAATCCACGTTGTCTTATCTAAACCTTGGCGTTCAGATTCCCTATTCGTCGTGGGGTACTATGATAGAAGTTATTTCCAAGAGAAGTGACATTCTTCAAAACAACTTTAACGTATGGGGACCTCCCGGAATTTGCATTATCATTGCCGTACTTGGATTTAACTTCATTGGCGACGGCTTGCGTGATGCGCTCGATCCCAAACAGAGGAGATAAGCGAATATGAGTATTTTTAATAAGAAAAAAGACGCTGATGCTACTACTGAAACAACCGCAAAAGAAAGTGCTAAAAAGCATTACTTAAGTGGTAAAGAAGTGCGTGAAATTGCACGCGCTAATGCAGTAGAGATGAAACGTCTTGAAAAAGAAAAGAAGAGAAAGAAAGATCCTTCCGAGTATACTACTCAAATGAAGGATGCTAATAATATTCTTGAAATTGAAAACTTGCACTCTTATTTCTTTACCGATCAGGGCGTAGTTAAGGCAGTTAACGGCGTATCGTTCGTAATTCCTTCTAACTCCACCGTCGGCGTAGTAGGTGAGTCTGGTTGTGGAAAGAGTGTAACGTCTATGTCCGTTATGCGCCTTTTGCAAGGTCCTAGTGGTCAAATTGTTGACGGCGCAATCCGTTTTAAGGTTGTTGACTACAAAAAGGACGAGAAAGGCAACTTTATTCCCATCTATGAAAAGGACGAGAACGGAAACGTAGTTTACGCGCCCGCGCTTGACAAAGACGGCAAAGAAAAAGTTGATAAGTCTGGCAATACCGTACTTGAGCCTGTTCAAAAGAAAGACGCTCACGGTATCGGTATGTATGAACAAGAAGATAAAGTTTACGATATAGCAAAAGTTCCTATGGCTGAGATGTATCGTCTTCGTGGTAGACAGATGTCAATGGTTTTCCAAGAACCTATGACTTCGCTTAACCCCGTATTT
>JAZOUI010000285.1:0-6537 GCA_045658145.1 Pumilibacteraceae bacterium | reverse complement strand
CGACGTAGCCGTCATTTTAAACTGTGAACTAGACCACACCGATTATTATAGCAACGAACGAGAAGTAGTAAATGCTTTTTACGAATTTAGCAGTCACGCAAGAAAAGTGGTTGTCAACGGCGACGATAACAATTTAAATGGTTTGCGTGGCGACAACGTGATCACTTTTGGCAAGAATAAGCACAATCACGTTAGGGCGTATGGCGTATGCAAAAACAAGCGTGGCGGGTATGATTTTATGGTGAGCGTTTACGGAGTTGTTTTGGGCGAAATTTCACTTTCAGTTTTAGGCGAGCATAACGTTTATAACGCGCTAAGCGCAATAGCGGTTGCGCTCGATTACGGGATTAGTTTTGCGCAAATAAAAGAAGGCATTGAGACCTTTATCGGAGTGAAACGTAGGTTAGAAAAAGTGGGCGAGAGAAAGGGCGTGGAAGTGTATTCCGATTACGCGCATCACCCTACGGAAATTAAAGTGTGTATAAGTACGCTGAAGGATGAAAAAAGGCTAATTGTAGTGTTTGAGCCCCATACGTACTCGCGTACTTGTGACCTTTTGTCACAATTTGCGGTATGTTTTGACGGTGCGGATGAAGTTGTTTTTGCGCCGATATTTGGGGCAAGAGAGCAGGGTGACGATAGTGTTATGGATAAATTAGTCGCAAGTGTAAAACAAAAAATGCCCGTAAAACTTTTTTCATCTTACGAGCAAATATGTGATTATTTAGTTGCTAACGTAAAGTCAGGCGAGCGCATAGTTATAGTTGGCGCAGGTAGTATAGACAAACTAAGCCGTCTATTCTTGGAAACTACTTAGCATTTAGCGCAAGCGTTACTAAAAGATTATGTTGTTTCATAATTAAGAGTAGGTTTTTATCCACCGTTTGCCCTGCGTAAGCGAGAGTATTTTTTTGCTTGTCTAATAGCGAACGGGTTACTTTTTTACCAAGCAAAAACGAAAAACTATCCACTTTTAGGTTAGTATTTTCTTGGTGGATAGGATAGGGAATAGTAGGAAATTGAGCCATAGTTTTGTCATCAATGATTGTGATATCGGGATACGGTTTTATTTGAGCGGTAACGGTATTTTTTGTAAAACCAAAGGGTACGTTACTGCTCGTGTTTATATTTTCGGTATTATTTTCGCAAGAAACAATCAACATTTCGGTTGATTTTTTAATTATTTTATTAGGCGTAAAAGAGTAGTCTTTAATACATATTGCCATAACGGTTTGGTTATCTAAAAGCACGTCGTCAACTATTCCTAAAAATTTGCCGTCGATTTGATAAACGGGTAGATTGATAGGACAGGTGCAAAGGGTAGAAGTGAGGTTGTCTTTTTTGGTTGGGACAACCTTTTGTTTTAACATTACTACGTCACAAATGCAATCAACGTGACGCGCGTCAACGTATAACGTTTCGTCGCTGTCGTTAAAAAGTTCCCAAAATCTAATTTTGGTAAAATCACTATTAAGCAGAGCGTTGACTAACGTTCCTATCTCGCTAGCGTTATCAGGGCGAATTACTTTTTTACCTATTAAGTCACAAAGTTTATGCATAAGCACCTCCGTTATTATGCGGTAGTTTGTCCGCTACCGTATAATATATTGCCATAAGTTGAACAATATGATAAAATTAGGTTGACAAAAACGGCTCTTGAATATATAATATTTAATCATCGGAGGTATTTATTATGAACGACATAACTAAAGATATGACCATTTACGAAGTATTGCAAATCAATCCCCAGATTGCGCCCGTTTTCTTTGAATTCGGTATGCATTGCTTGGGCTGTCCTATTTCCCGTGGCGAAACGGTTGAACAGGCGGCAAGGGCGCACGAAGTTGACGTTGACGTAATGCTTAAACGTCTTAACGAGTTTAACGACGCGACCTAATGAAAATCGTAGTAGGACTGGGTAACTACGGCGACAAGTATGCCTATACGTTTCACAATATGGGATTTTTGACCGTAGAATGTCTTGCGGACAAACTCGGGCTTAAATTCAACAAAAAGGAATGTGACGCGCTAATTGCCGTAGGCTACCGTGGTGGCGAAAAGATTATCCTTGCAAAGCCTTGGACTTATATGAACCTTTCGGGCGTAGCAGTAAAGCAACTTATGCGAAAGTATAAGGCTGAGCCTAGCGACCTTGTGGTGATATTCGACGATATCGATATTCCTAAGGCGAGCGTTCGCGTAAGGATGAAAGGTAGCGCAGGCACTCATAACGGGATGCGAAATATTATTGCCGAGATAGGCACTCAAGATTTTGCGCGCGTAAGAGTGGGCATAGGTCCGCGCCCTGAACGAGTTCCCTTAGTGGATTACGTTTTGGCAGAAGTTCCAAAGGCAGAACGCCAAATGTTTTTCGACGCTTTTTCAGTTGCGGCTGACGAGGCGATAAAACTTATTGACGGAGAAACTACCGACGGCAAAACCGTGCAGTAAAATTTTCTCTAAAAAGGAGGAGCGCGTAAGCGCATTTTCCGTTGCTCGACTTAAAACAAATTTTTAATAGCGGAGAGAGTGACGCGTTAAAATTGGCTCAATCATACCGGGACGGAAAAAAAGTCTCGGCTTTTGGGCTATGCTCTTTTGCAAAATCCGTCGTTACGGCGCTTGCAAGCGAAGGGGACAAAACTCTAATAGTTACGGGCGATTTTTATCTTGCCCGTTCTTTTTATGATAAACTTAGTTCGGTCGCTTCGTCCGTTGTGCTTTTGCCGGCTAGAGATGACACGCTAATGTATCGTGATGCGCTATCGGGCGAAAACGTTAGTACGCGTTTAAAAGCGCTGTATGAAATTGCTACGGGAAAAGCGCAATACGTCGTTTGCCCTGCCGAGGCAATAACGCAAATTTATCCCGTCAGGGAGAGATATTTGGACGCTTGCCTTACTTTTAAAAAGGGCAATGAGTACACGATAGACGAAGTAGTAAAAAAACTCACGCGCGCAGGCTATAAACGTGAAACGCAAATCACGGACGTGGGTAGGTTTGCGCTCCGTGGTGATATACTGGACGTGTGGTCGGTGGCTGAAAGTCAGCCTGCAAGAATAGAATTTTTTGGCGACGAAGTGGAAAGTATTCGTTACGTCGATAGTGAAACGCATCGTTCGGGCGAACATACGGACAGTTATGACGTTGCGCCCGTGACCGAATTTTTCGCAACCGACGACGAGTGCCAAAATATGATACAAAAGTTAAATGCCGAAACTTCGGGTTGTAAACTTGCTCCCGACTATGCAAGTAAAATGCGCGAGACGGCAGGTCAACTTGTTATGAGACTAACTGCTGGGGATAAGGGCGTAGCAATGAGTTACTTATTGCCCCTTTGCGAGCATAGTACGTTGTATTCGTTCGGCGCGTTTGACGGTGTTGTGTACGACGAAACAAAGCAAGTTTTTGACAACGTGAATATTCACGCTACCGAGCATAAAAATAGATATACGTCCTTGCTTGCTCGTGGCGAGACGTTGTCTTTTACCGTGGAGCAGTTTGTAAGCGACGACGAAATATATTCGTTTAGTGGAAAGAAACTTGCTTTCCATAACGTAATGACGGCTAATAGAATTTTTGCGCCCGACGCTGTATTTTCCTTTAAGACTATGGAAAATCCGCCTTATTATAAGGACTATCGCGCGCTTATTACCGATACGCTCGCGCTCGACCAAAAGGGATATACGATTTACCTTTGCGCAGACGACGAAACGCTAACAAAATCATTGACGATGGCGTTAGGCGAATATGAAATCGGATATAACGTGGGTTATGGTTTTGGCGGAATTAGGATAATCAAGCAGTTTTGCGAGCGTGGTTGCGTATTCCATAGCGAGAAGATTGCAGTTATCGGAACTTACGATTTAAAACGTAAAAACGACAAGAAAAAATTGCGCCGACACAAAAGTGAAATTTTCGGTGCGCCCGAAAAGGGCGATTACGTCGTACACGAACTTCACGGTATAGGAAGGTTTGACGGAATAGTCAAACTAGACGTTAGTGGGGCGCGTCATGACTATTTGCTTATCTCGTATGCAGGCACGGACAAATTGTACGTTCCTATCGAGAATATGGACTCGCTGTCAAAGTACGTTGCGGACGGTGGTCAGCCCAAACTCAACAAAATAGGTGGAGCAGACTTTGCGAAAGTAAAGGACAAGGTTAAAAAGTCGGTTAAGGAACTCGCAATTAATCTTGTGGACCTTTATGGCGAACGTATGAATAGTAAAGGTCACGTTTACAGCGCGGACGATTCTATCGTGGACGAGTTTGGCGCAAGTTTTGAATTTAGCGAAACGGAAGATCAGTTGACCGCGATTGAAGAAGGTCTAAAAGATTTAAAAGCGGGCAAAATTATGGATAGATTGCTATGCGGAGACGTGGGCTACGGCAAGACCGAAGTTGCGCTCAGAATAGCATTTAAAGTAATTGCCGAAGGAAAGCAAGTCGCGTTTATGTCGCCTACCACCATTTTGGCGAAACAGCATTACGAAACTGTGGTAAAGCGTATGGAGCAGTTTGGCGTAATTGTGGGACGGCTTACACGGTTTGACAGCGAACAAAGTCAGGCGAAAACTATTTCTGCGCTCAAAGCAGGTAAAATGGATATCGTCGTAGGTACGCATAGACTTTTGTCGAAGGACGTTGACTTTGCTGATTTAGGACTACTGATATTAGATGAAGAACAGCGTTTTGGCGTTGCGGACAAAGAAAAGATAAAAGATTTAAAGCGTGGCGTAAACGTTTTGACGTTGTCGGCAACTCCTATTCCTAGAACTTTGCATATGTCGCTTGTGGGGATTAGGGATATAAGTGTGCTTGACACTCCGCCCGTTGAAAGAATTCCCGTGCAGACGTACGTTATGGAATATGGCGAAACGCTACTTGTTGATGCTTGCACCCGTGAGATAAACCGTGGTGGGCAAGTGTTTATCGTTTACAACAGGGTAAGCGATATCGATAGATTTGCAGGGCGAGTTCAAGACCTTATGCCGTCAGCCAAAGTTATTTACGCGCACGGACAAATGCGAGAAGATACTTTGGAAAAGAGAATAGAGCAGTTTGTCGCAGGCAAAGCGGATATTTTGGTTTCTAGTACCATTGTGGAAAACGGTATCGACATTGCGCGCGCTAATACTATGATAGTTATGGATGCGGACAGACTGGGGCTTAGTCAACTTTATCAACTGCGTGGTAGAGTGGGTAGAAGTAATCGTTTGGCGTACGTGTTCTTTACTTATGACGGAAGAAAGACGCTGACTAGCACGGCTTATCAACGCCTTGACGCGATAACGCAGTTCACGGAGTTTGGTAGCGGATTTAAGATTGCAATGCGCGACCTCGAAATTCGTGGCGCAGGTTCAGTTCTAGGTGCGCAACAGCACGGACATATGGAAAAAGTTGGATACGATATGTATTGTAAACTTTTGTCCGAGGCGGTAGGCGAACTTCGTGGAGAAAGTATTAAGAAAAAGAGTGAAGTTCGCGCCGTGGTGGATTACCCTGTATTTATTCCCGAAGGATACGTCACGGATAAGGAATGGAGACTGCGCGTTTATTCGCGAATATCCAAAGTTGCATCCATAAAAGAGCGAGAAAACTTGCTTGTGGATATGAAAGATATTTACGGCGAAGTACCCGATTCGGTAAAGAATCTTATCGACGTTGCGCTTATCAAAAATTTGGCGTCAATGCAGGGCGCGAGTGGCGTTACTTTAAAAAGAAAAGAAACAGCGCTTGTTTTTGACAAGGTTGCGGACATTGACGGACGCATAATTTCTATCGTCAACAAACACGACGGAAAGGTGGTTGCAGACGCAAAACCGCACATAAAATTCCCTTCTGGAGCAAAACTCCTTAAATTTTTACTGAATTGTCAAAAAATGCAAGCCTAAAACGATTGATTTTTTTTCAAAATAATAGTATAATAATTGATAGCTATGTGTATAATGCGATATTTGCTTTAATCGCACTACAAAATAAAGAGGACAAAAATGCGTAAGAAACTAATTTCAATCATTTTATCGGTAATTATGTGCTTTACCCTTTTCACGGGTTGCACACTCTTCCAGTATGATGCTGAAAGAGATTACAAACAAGTAATTGCTACGATTAAACCCGTAACCATCACCGATGGCTCGGGCGAGAGCAAGAAGACCTTTACTTCCGAAGAAAAGAATATTTACAAATACGACCTTGTAAATAGTATGAACAATTCTTTGGGTGTACTCGTAAACAATTACGGTATGACGGTAGCGGCTGCTGTTGACTATCTCTACGAACAACTTATCGTTCGTCAGCTCGTTCTTAACGAGGCGGAAGCTCAAATTGCTTTTGGCAACATCATTTGGGGACAGAACGAAAAGAACCAAGTTCAGCAGGGTATCTATGCTGCTATCGACAACCAGCTTGCTACGATTAGAGGCGAAATCCTTACCGAACACGGCGAACCCGTTCCCTCGGGATCGAGCAACGAGAATACTGCTACTGAAACGGAAACTACTTATCCCACGGAAGAAGTAGAAGAACCTGGTC
>JAZOUI010000284.1:0-2263 GCA_045658145.1 Pumilibacteraceae bacterium | reverse complement strand
TCTCTTTTTAGGATCTTCATCATCATTATGGACATACTCGCTAGCAAGTGCAGTAAGGTCACACTCAGTAAGTTCCTGCGCCCAAATAATATCGGCAAGCGGTTCAAGTCCTCTTTCGATAGCAATAGATGCACGAGTCATCTTCTTTTGCTTATAAGGACGATAAATATCTTCTACTTCGGTCATTGTCGTTGCCGCAGCAAGCGCAGTAGCAAGTTCGTCCGTCCATTTACCCTGACCTTCGATAGAAGATTGAACTTCTGCTTTTCTCTGCTCAAGATTTTTAAGATACGTAAGTCTGTCGCTAAAATCACGCAACACTTCATCCGACTGACCACCGTGCATTTCTTTACGGTAACGAGCGATAAAGGGAATAGTGTTGCCTTCTTCGATAAGATCGACAATGTTTGATGCGTAATCAAGTTTGAGGTTGAATTCCTCGGCGAGTTTTACTTTGATGTCCATTTTTATTTCCTTGCAATTTATTTGCGGCTTTTTTGCCGTACTTATATATTTTACAATATTTGCGCGATAAATGCAACCAATTTTGAGTACTTTGTAATATCCAAATGAAGTTACGCGTATATTAAAGCGAGGTGAAATTATGTCACAACCAACAGTAAACAAATCAATGCACTCCATAACGCTAGACGAACGCAAAAAAGCAACTCTTACGGGCGTAAACGAAGTTTTGTCGTATAGCGAAGAAGAATTAAGCGTATCCACTACCGACGGCGTCCTTACCATAAAAGGCAAAAATATTAAAATAGCCAAATTCGGCGCGCAAGAAGGCTCACTTTGCTTTACGGGCGAGATTGATTTGCTAAAATATGCAGGGGCAAAAACTCCACTATTTAAGCGTCTTTTCAAATGAGCGAATTATCACTTTTTCTTATCGCGTTTCCCTGTGGATTATTCTTTCGGTTTATGCTCTTTTTAGCAAACTTACTGCACTCGCATCTACCCAAAGTAACGTCGATAATTTTTGATTTTTTATTCTCATTTTTGGGATGCGCTCCACTATTTTTGATCGCCTTTTTCTTTCGTGACGGGGTGATAACCTTTTACCCCGTAGCGTTATTTTTTCTAGTTTCTCTACTGCCTATTCCCGTTAAGCGAAAAAACGCAAAAAAAAGCAAAACTCCGTAGTACGTACCACGGAGTTTTTATTTTAACTATGTTCTTAATCAATTATTTTTGACCAAAGAAATCGTTTTGACGTAACGCCTCGTAAAGAATAATTGCGACGGAATTAGACAAGTTAAGCGAGCGAAGAGATCCAAACATAGGAATACGAATAGCGCGTTCGTAGTCTTTATAAATAAGGTCTTCGGGAAGTCCCTTCGTCTCTTTTCCAAACAAAATAAAACTGCCGTCGGGGAAAGAAACGTCGGTATAATTTTGCTTTGCTTTCGTTGTCGCGTAAAAGAATTTACCACCAGCGTTCTTCTCGAAAAACTCGGCTAAATTGTCATAATAAGTTATATCTACTTTATCCCAATAATCCAGTCCAGCCCTGCGCAAAGTCTTATCACTAATTTCAAAACCAAACGGACGGATAAGATGCAATCTGCAATTCGTGCAAGCGCAAGTACGAGCAATGTTACCGGTGTTTTGTGGGATTTCAGGTTCAACTAATACAATATTTAACATAATTACATAATGCTCGTGCTAACGTTAAGCGCAAAACTATTGAACGCTCCGTCCTCACGAAGGGAAGGCTCGAAATCAATACAATTTTCATCCAAGAGCGCAATGTTTTCACACTTGCCGTTAACGAAATCCATAATCATTTTTTTGCAATGCTCAATTCTCTTGATAAGTCCACCGATACGGTAGTCCTGAACTTCAAAACCAAACGGCTTGTTTTCCTTCATGCATTGTTCTCTGAACGTTTCGTAGAAAGCATTTACTCTCTTTATAAGGGGAGTAACGTTCTTTTTAACAAGCGTTTTAAGCGCATTTTTATCGCCTGCGGCATAAGCCTGACGAATCTTTGCTCCAAGGTCGAATTTAAGTTCAAGCACTTCGCAAAGAAGGCGCTGAGTTTTGAAAACGTATGCAAACTCGCCTGCGTTCTTTTCTACCGCTTTGAGTTTTTTTGCATTTTGAGCATATACTGCGCCCTGACCGATTTTGCTAGCGTGATCCAAAATTCCACCTACAACGTCGTTGTAAAGCATATACTTACAACGGTTGTTTACATTGGGCGCGCGATCAAATTCAACAAGGTTAGCAATATCAATGGTAAGATAATCTTTTG
>JAZOUI010000283.1:0-8401 GCA_045658145.1 Pumilibacteraceae bacterium | reverse complement strand
CTTTTCTTTTGCATTTTGCATAGCGCCCAAAAGCACGGGATTGGTGAAAAAGTCACCATCTTCGATTGCTTTGTCAATCTTAGTAATATCCTGATAAACTACTCTGCCTGCGCCAAGATTAAGGTGACCTACTTCGCTGTTACCCATTTGTCCAGCAGGAAGTCCAACTGCTCTACCACTCGCGTCGATAAGCGTGTTAGGATATTTTTCAATCAAGGAATTAATATAAGGCGTGCCTGCCTTAACAACGGCATTACCGCAAGCGCAAGAGCGATTGCCAAAGCCGTCCATTATAATAATAGCATCAGTTTTTTTCATAATTATTTCCTTACGCGTTAGCGCCTGCTTTTACTACGATAGAGAAATCTTCTGCCTTAAGAGATGCTCCGCCAATAAGACCACCGTCGATATCGCTCATTGCCATAAGGTCAGCAGCGTTTTTAGCGTTCATACTGCCACCGTACTGGATGCGAACACGGTTTGCGGTTGCTCTGCCGTACTTTTTAGCAAGCGTTTTACGAATAAACTTAATGGTGTCGTTTGCCTGCTCGTTAGTTGCAGTCTTGCCCGTGCCGATTGCCCAAACGGGTTCGTAAGCGATAACGATTTTCTTGATATCTTCTTCACTAACGCCTTCAAAACCGCCTTCGATTTGGGTAAGAAGAACTTTTTCAGTAAGACCGCCTTCTCTTTCATCAAGCGTTTCACCGATACAAACGATAGGTTTAAGGTTGTATTTAAGAGCCTGTACGGTACGAGCGTTTACACTCTTATCCGTTTCGCCAAAATATTGACGACGTTCGCTGTGGCCGATAACTACGTATTCTGCACCCGCTTCGATAAGCATATCTGCGCTGATTTCACCCGTGAAAGCGCCCTTGTCTGCCCAAGAAACGTTTTGTGCGCCTACGCGAATCTTGCTACCCTTAACAAGTTTCTTAACTTTTTCAATATCCGTGAAGGGTACGCATACTACGATATCTACGCCTTTTACGTCCTTTACAAGAGGCTTAAGAGCGTTGATAAGTTCTTCGGCTTGCGCCTTCGTGTTGTTCATCTTCCAGTTACCTGCGATAATAGGCTTTCTCATTTTATAAAACTCCTTTTGGTAATTTAACTATTTTAGGGCGCAATAGCGCACCAAATATTATTATAAACTAAACGGGCGCATTTATCAAGCATTTGCACCCGTTTATAACTAATTTTTATAGTATAACTATAAATTATCGCTGTTTTTTACCGCTTTTTTAATATCCCAGTCGTTTTGTTGGAGTAATTTTTGCGCTTTTTCGCTATCACACCCCACGATTTCACTAACGATACTTACCATACGGTTTTTAAGTTTTACGTTGGTGGGTTTTAAGTTGACCATCAAGTTTTCGTAAACGTAACCGCACTTCACCATTGCGCACGTCGAAATCATATTTAGCACGAACTTTTGCGCGTTGCCCCCTTTCATTCTCGTCGAGCCCGTGATAACTTCCGCGCCCGTATCGGGACAAATTGCGATATCCGATATTTTAGCAAGTTCGCTTTCGCCATTAGAAGTCAATCCTACCGTAACTGCGCCTACGCTTTTAGCATACTTTACAGCGGAAAGAACGTACTGCGCGCCACCGGCAACCGATATGCCAACGACGAAATCTTTTTCGCAAACGTTATGCGCTTTAAGGTCACTAATTCCTGCCTCCGCTACGTCCTCTCCACCTTCGCCTGCACGCGTCAAGCATTTCTCTCCACCAGCGATTATTCCTATAACCGTGTCGTAGCTAACTCCGTAAGTGGGTGGACACTCGGACGCGTCCATAACGCCTATTCTTCCCGAAGTGCCTGCGCCTATGTAGATAATCCTTCCACCTTTTTTTAGTTGTTCCGTCGCCTTGTCCACCGCAACTGCGATATTTTCAAGTTCACGCTCAACGGCAAGCACGGAATTCATATTTTCTTCGTTGATAACTTTGAGCATCGCCAAAGTGTCCATTTTATCTATATGCGTAGTTCTGGGGTTACGCATCTCCGTCTTAAGCATTTTCATAACTCCTTAAATAGTTGCGATTAAAGTTTTCGTCAACGCTCTTGCCACTAATTTTGACCGCTTTTTTCACCGCACCGAAAACGGGACTGATTTCGCAAAAACTAATATCTTCACTCTTAAAAGCCTGCATTATTTTTTCGCGGAAAACTTGCAAACGCGTTATTCCGCCGATAAACGCAATCTTATATTTCTGCTTGGGGAACAAAGTTATTGCGCTGTTTACGAGCGAGCAAACGCTACAAATATTTTCGTCGATTATTCTCTCGCAAACTTTATCCTTTTGCTCGTATCCGTCGAAAACGAGTGGAGCAAAAGAAGATATATACGACTTACCATTTTCCAAAAAATAACGCAAACGACCGTGTACGCTACTGCCCGTTTTGTTTTTTATCATATCGGTAAGCACCGTTTTTTCGCCGTAACCGTCTTCAGCGCGAAGTACCGCCACGACGCCGTCGCGACCTATGCAATAACCGCTTCCGCCTTCTTCGAACAAGTACCCGTAACCGCCTACGATTTTGAACTGATTATCGTAAGAGAGCGCGCAACTTATTCCCGTACCGCAAATGACCAAAATGCCGTCGTCGTCACCTATCGCCGTTTCCACTCCGATACTCAAATCCGATTGCACCTGCACGCATTTATAAAAGGGCTCGAGTTTTTCAAATAATGCACTCGCGTTACCGCCTGCAAGTGCGCCCGAAACGCCTGCATAAACGGCCACTTCTTTTTCGTCTATTCCACGGCTTTTCACGCATTCGGTTATGCCTTCTTTTATCACGCGAAAACTGCCGTCCACCCCTTTGTCGTTAGGGTTACAGCCGTCCTTTATAATTCTATTTAGTATATTTCCGTTTTCATCACAAAGGACGAATTCCGTTTTCGTTCCGCCCCCGTCTACGCCCAAATAGTAGTCCATTTTTGCTCCTATAAAGTAAAAACTGGTATATACGCACCTGCCCGTTTTGATAATTTACATATTTTGACGCAAATATTCGTATACGACGATACCTGCTGCAACCGACGCGTTAAGCGAGTTTACCTTGCCGTACATAGGAAGGGCAACTATACCGTCGCACTTTTGCTTTGTAAGGCGTTTAACGCCCTGTCCTTCGCCACCAATTACAAAAGCGATTGCGCCCGTAAGACGAGCGTTGTATATACTGTCGCCATCCATATCGGCAGCGTACACCCAAACGTTTTTACTTTTAAGTTCTTCGATAGCGTCGTTGATGTTGGTAACCTTTGCTACCTTAACGTGTGATGCTGCGCCTGCGGAAACTTTTACAACCGTATCGTTTACGGAAACGGAACGGTGACGGGGAATAATTACTCCGTGTACGCCTGCACACTCAGCCACTCTTATAATGCTACCGAGGTTATGCGGATCTTCCACTCCGTCCAAGATAAGCACGAACGGGGGCTGACCTTTTTCTTCAGCATAAGCAAGGATATCTTCAAGTTCGCAGTACTTAAAATCGGTAACTTCGGCAATAAAGCCCTGATGTTTTTTACCTGCGCTTTCTCTATCCAAAACTTCTTTGTCGTAGAAGAAAACCTTAATTCCCCTTGACTTTGCCTCGTTAATAATTTTTTGTGCGCCTGCATCCTTTTGATCGCGAGCCGCAACAAGTCTATCAATCGTTTGACCTGATTTAATCGCCTCAATAACGGCGTTTCTACCTATTATTTTCATATCGTTTTCCTTTTATTTGTGAAATTTTGTCTGTTTTTTGCAGGGACGTATGCCCCAAATCGTGACAATTAGTCAAAAAAGTTAACGGGAGCAAAATTTGTGTACGTGGTAAAGCGAATATCAATTTCGCCACTTTTTACACTTTCCGAGCAATCCGTCATACTCCAGTTTTCCATCTCGTCTAGGTTTTCAAAAAAGACTTGCGCCTCGCCGTCGGCATCCACTTTCGTTACAAGCACGCTCTCACAATACGGGAGCATAGTGCGATAAAACATTGCGCCGCCGATAACGAAAATTTCTTCGTCCTTATACGCTTTAAGCACGTCTTTAAGTTCGTCAATACTGCCCACAATAGTGCAATCTTCACGCTTTTCTCCGCCCGGCCAAAGCACGACGTTCGTGCGATTTTTAAGCGGATTACCACCCGGGAAAGAAAGCAAAGTGTTACTACCCATAACAACCACTTTACCAAGCGTAGTTGCACGGAAAAACTTCATATCTTCAGGAAGATGGAACAAAAGGTCGTTATTTTTGCCTATGCCCCACTTTTTGTCAACTGCAACGATAGCCTTTATCATATTGCCACCTCAATTTTTTTGCCAAGGGGCGTGTATTTATAGTCAACGAGTTCAAAATCATCAACGGTAAAGTCGTAAAAATCGGTTACGTCACGCTTGATAACAAGTTTGGGCGCAGGGAATTGCTCACGGTCAAAAAGTTCCTTACAAATAGGAATATGACGGTCGTAAATATGCGCGTCAGCAATAACGTGAACAAACTCGCCCGGTTCAAGACCACAAACTTTTGCTAGCATAATCACGAGCATAGAATACTGAACGACGTTCCAGTTATTCGCCGTGAGCATATCTTGTGAGCGCTGATTTAAGATGGCGTTAAGTTTGTTTCCCGACACGTTAAAGGTCATTGAATAGGCGCAGGGATAAAGGTTCATTTCGCTTAAATCGGCGTGTACGTATATGTTCGTTATGATTCTACGCGACTGCGGATTGTGTTTAAGATCATAGATAACGCGGTCCACTTGATCGAAGTCGCCTTCTTTGTAATGATGTTTTACGCCAAGCTGATAGCCATAAGCCTTACCTATCGTTCCACTTTCGTCCGCCCAACTATCCCAAATGTGCGAATTAAGATCGCAAATACGATTGCTTTTCTTTTGCCAAATCCACAAAATTTCGTCAAGACAAGCCTTGAAATTAGTCTTTCTCACCGTAATAATAGGGAATTCTTCAGCCAAATTATAACGATTTACAATGCAAAACTTCTTCGTGGTATGAGCAGGCGTGCCGTCTTCCCAATGAGGACGAACTTCTAAATTCTCGTCCGAAAAACCATTTTCAATAATGTCTTTTAAATTTTCAATAAAAATTTTATCCGCTCTACTCATTTTTATCTCCTTCGTCGATAATCTCGATGCACTTTTGCATCAACTCGTTCAATCTTTCGTCTTCGCCCACGAGTCTTAAATACCCCAAAACCCCTTCTAGCGCAGTCGCCTTTTTATAATCGCTAAGTCCGGCGTTTTTCGCCTTCGACGTATTGTGCGCATTGCGACATCTGCGTGCGATTTCTTTTTCCTTGTCTGTAAAAATTTCACCAAGCGCATCTAGCATAATGGCTTGCGAACGGGCGCAAACGTAACCGTTTGCCTGCTTATGAAGTGCGCCACTTTTACTGTCGTGACTATTCACTAGGCGTTCACGGACGTACAGCGTAAACACGCTATCGCCCAAAAAGGCAAGCGACAAGGGATTTAATTGATTAGCATCTTTAACTTCCATTTTTTAATTATAACATATTTTGCAAAAAAAGCCAAACAATTCAGCCGTTAAACTCATAAGTTTTCGCCTTTCTTCTTTCTGTAAACAAGCGGTGAAAAGCCCGTATATTTTTTGAACATTTCGCTAAATCGCTCCACTCCCGAAAAGCCTACCGAATACGCCACTTCCGTCACGGTCAACGAAGGACGCTCGATAAGCAGTTTTTCCGCTTTCGCTATGCGAAGTTTAAGTAAATAATTGTAAGGCGACAACCCCATTGCCGAAGTAAACAGCGTGGTAAAATGCGACCTACTAATTCCCATTTCGCTAGCAATCGTGCTAACGTCAATAGGACGGAAATAGTTGTTTTCCATAAAATTAACGGCAGAACTCACAGCGTCTAATTGTCTTACGCTATCAGTTCCTTTTTTTGCTTGCACGTCGCCAAGAAACTTAAATAAAACCGCAAAAATCTTATAACCAAGTTCGGCTTTGTCCAAGCACCCGTGGTACAAGTTTTCAATCTCAATCAATATTTCGTTGTTTACGCGAAATACTATCTCGTCACCCAAAGCAGTCCGTATCATTTCATCCACGATACTTCCACTAACACCTAGCCACATATAGTTCCACGGATTTTCTTCGTCAGCACGGTAATAAGTAAGTTCGTCAGGGCGAATCAAAAAGGCTTCGTTCTTACCAATGTTATAACTTTTACCACCACGTTCAAAAACACCTTTTCCACTAATTACAAAGTGTATAAGATAATGCAAGCGAACGGCAGGACCAAAAAAATGTCCCTTCTCACATCTTTCGTACCCAAGATTGCATACTTTCATTCCTGGTAAAATTTCGTTGTCGTCGCCAAAAATCCATATCAGTTCGCGCCAATTTTTCTCGTTCATAACAACTCCTTTTTTATTACTATAACATTATCCACGCTTTTTGTCAATTAAAGGGCTTGGCTAGGTACAGCCAAACCCTTTCTCTTACAATAGGTTATTAACTTCTTCTACGCTCGGCAAACTGTCAATCGCGCCTTTTTTCTTGGTCGCAAGCGCACCAACAACGTTCGCAAAGCGTAATATTTCGTTCATTTTCTTATTGTCTTTTACACCCGTTTTATCAAAAACAACGGGGTACGTGGTATCTAGTTTTGTCAAAACGGCACCGTAAAAAGCATCTCCTGCGCCTGTAGTATCAACTACGCTGACAGATATCGATTGCGCGCTACCACACTCACCGTTCATAAACCATTTACTTCCGTCTTTGCCCAAAGTAATCAAAACTAGTTTGTCTTTTAGTGAATTAACGTAATCTTCGCCAAAGATTTGAACTTCTTCTTGCGAAAATTTAACTATATCTGCATATTCGATCATTTGCTTAAAAATCGAAACTGCTTGGCTTTCACTAGCGAAAATATCACTACGATAATTAACGTCAAAACTTATTATTTTACCTAGTTCTTTTGCTTTTTGGGCTAAATTATGAGCATACGTCCTGCCCACTTCCTTACCAAGCATAAGCGAGCCGATATGAATTATGCTCGCGTTATCAACAAGTTTTTCATCCATGTCGCCAAGCATATAGTCAGCGGTGTTTTGACGATAAAAGCAAAACGAACGTTCGCCACTCGCATCGTGCGCAACAAAAGCAAGCGTAGTATTCGCATCATTTCTCACCAAAACGTTATCACTTAAACCAAGGTTAGATGCGTAGTCTATTAAAAACTTTCCTACAAGGTCGTCGCCTACTGCGCCCACAAACCTAACGTCGCCACCTAATTTTTTAATAGCGCAACTAACGTTAAAAGGCGCGCCACCCGCTTTTTGTTCATAAGTCGTAACCCCGTTTTCGGTTACGCCCATCATATCCGCTAAAATTTCGCCAACGCAAACAATCATTACTTATTCTCCATCCACGGACAAATAATAAATTTGCCTTGCGCGCGCAACTTTCCGTCCGCCAAAACAGCAGGTAATTCTTCTAAGGGAGCAACACGATAAACCATACTGCTAACGTCCACTTTGCCCGCGTCAATAAGGTCGATCGAACGCTTTTGCGTATAAGGATTAATATAAGATGCGGTGATAATAAGTTCCTTTTTGAAAATCTCAAAAGGCTTGATAGAAATTTCATCATTAGGAGCAGTCAAGCCGAAAAGCATAACCGTTGCCTTATTTCCGGCAAGTTCTATTGCCTGAGACATTGTAGAAGGCTTGCCCACGCACTCAATAACCGTGCTAATTCTCTCAATGCCTTCTCTTTTCAAAACTTCCTTTACGTTTTCGTTTAACGGATCAATGCAAATATCCGCACCGAGCGCTTTTGCCTCGTCACGTTTCTTTTGAACGGGTTCAAGCATTATAAGTTTTCCTGCGCCCGAAATACGCGCAAGTTGGAGCATAAGTTGACCTATCATACCTCCGCCTATTACCAAAACGGTATCTCCACAAGAAATGTTGCACATATCAATGCCGTGCAAACAGCAAGCAAGCGGTTCGGTCATCGCCGCCTTTTCATAACTCGTGCCATCCGCAATTTTGTAAACTTGCGACTGCGGTACTACGCAATATTGAGCAAAACCACCGTTTACTACCGTACCAATTCCGCCCATATTTTCGCAATAATGACCTATCCCGTTTTTGCAATAATAGCACTCGCCACACATTTCGTTAGGGTCAACGCACACTCTATCACCTGCTTTAATGCCCTTTACTCCATCGCCAACGCTTTCAACAATACCTGCGAATTCGTGACCAAGAACAGTCCCACTAGGCGTAGGCGCAGCACCTTCATCCCCGTTAAAAATATGTACGTCCGTTCCACAAATTCCACAAGCCATTACCTTAACAAGTACCTGACCTGCTTTTGCGGTGGGTTTATCAATCG
>JAZOUI010000282.1:0-1679 GCA_045658145.1 Pumilibacteraceae bacterium | reverse complement strand
CGAATGGGGCTTTGAGGGAGTGGTCGTTTCCGACTGGGGTGCCGTAAATAACCGTGTAAAGGGTATTGACTTTTGAAAAAGTCGTGATATAATGCAATCAAAGGCAAAGATGGCAACGTTTTTGCCTTTTACTATACAATTTTTCAGGAGGAAAATCAATGGCAAATTATTATGACTTTGAAGAAAGCAACAAGAAACAGCAAACTTCAGTAAAACGCGCAGGCACAGGATTTTTGGACTTATATACGCGACGTCTTCTTTTTACTCACGACGATTTTAGCGTGCAAAAAGACGGCATTACATTAAATCTAACACACGTATATAATGATAAGTTCGCAACCCATGACGAGGTTACAGCAGGGCGTTATAGCATAAGTGGAGCAATGGGGCTCGGCAACGGTTGGAAAACCAATTTGCACCAACATGTTTTTGCGGTTCCAGATATAGAGAAAGTTAACGGTTTACCCTTATATTATTACGTAGACCAAAATGGTAGCGTTCAAAAATTTACCGCAATACAAACGCAAAATGGTTACAAAATTATGAACGATAAGGATTTTAATCTTACTCTCGTTGAAAATGAAGACAACACAACGACAATAAGCAATGCTAACGGAAATGAACTACATTTTGATCAAAGAGGAAGATTATTCAAAATTTCCAATAGTAGCGAACAAGAAATTACTATCTCTTATAATAATACGAACGATTTTAGAATAACCGCTATTTCGATCGGCACCACCGAATTAGCAAAATTTAATTATGTAAATGGGAATTTGGCTAATATACAATATGGAACGGAAACACTACGCACTATAAGTTTTGCTTATTCAGACTCAAATAATCTTACGACAATAACCTATCCAGACGCGGAACATACCGCATTTACTTATGCGCAAAAACTAGAAACAATCACGGATCAAACTGGTTATAAAGTTAGATATACGCGTCCCGAGGCTATTATTGTTGGTCCTAGCACTACAACCATAACCGAAAGTGCCACCTTAAGTAGAATTAGCGAACACGCTATAAATGGCGCTATAAGTGAAATAATTGGGAATGTTACTGCAGTTTCATTCAACGGGAACAATACAACCGTAAGCACTAATGGTGGAAAAAAGACGGTTTATAATTTCGACGACGAAGCAAGGTGTTCTTTGTCGTACACCTGTGATAACGTTGAAGATTTCTCTAGTGTTGATAGTATGGAATATTCTACACGTATATATCAAGGCACGGACACTAGAAATTACGTACAACTCTCTATCGCAAATAGACAAAATAAAACAAATCACCTAACGGGTAATATGATTAGCGGCGATGGAACCACCCTCAACAGAGCCAACACTTACACTTTATCGTCAAACGACAGTTTATCCCAAACTACAACTAATTTTGGCGACAAAAACACCCTCGCTTTTTCTTTGATAGCAAGGCTTGACCAAATCCAAACTGACGAAACAGCCTCGATTGCAATTCACATTACTCCTATTAATGCTGATTCAACGAGACGTCCAACCAAAACTTCCTATCTAAAAACGAACACAACTGAAAAACAATTCGGTGCAGTTAGTATTATATTAGACTCAACTGAATATGATAACGTATCAAGCATAGAAGTAAAAGTTCAAACCAGTAACATTACGGGCTCAGTAACAGTTGAAAATCTACGCCTAGAA
>JAZOUI010000281.1:0-2501 GCA_045658145.1 Pumilibacteraceae bacterium | reverse complement strand
GGCAGTAGGCGTATATACTTATTGCAAAAACCATAACGTTGCCGACCATACTAGTATTATCGGCGCGATTGAAATCGTGTACGAGGATAAGAGTAAGCAAACGATTTTCACTAACGACGAGTGGGACGTAAAGACAACGTCCGTAGTGTACTCGGATATTTATAACGGCGAAACGGTGGATATGACTGCGCCCGTAACTGCGCTTGGAAAGGCGAAAATCGACAAGGTAAAAACCAAACTTGTTGCGCAAATAGGTGAAGACGTTATCGAGCAAGAACGCCTTGCGCCCGTGGAATATTTTGTAACGCCTAAGGGTGAGAAAGTTATTGACTTCGGTCAAAATATGACGGGCTACGTTGAACTGAAAATAAGTGGTAAAAAAGGCGACGTTATTGAGTTTGACTGCGCTGAAGTGCTTGACAAGGACGGCAATTTCTATAACGCTAACTATCGTTCGTCAAAAAGCACGGTAAAGTACGTGCTTGACGGACAGGAGCGCATTTACAAGCCTCATTTCTCTTTCCAAGGATTTAGATATATTCGTTTCGTAAATATTCCTGACGACTTCGACCTTAACCTTGATAATATACGTGCGATTGCAGTCAATTCGGATATTGAAAGGACGGGTTATTTCCGTTGCGGAGATGAGAGAATTAATCAACTTTTCCACAATATTATTTGGGGACAAAAGAGTAACTACCTTGATATTCCTACTGACTGTCCTCAGCGTGACGAACGCCTTGGTTGGACGGGTGACGCGCAGGTATTCTGTGCAACCGCAGCGCGTAACTTTAAGGTGGATAAATTCTTTAAGAAGTGGCTTGGAGACCTTAGAATTGATCAGTACCCAAACGGCGTTATAAACCACATTTGCCCTATGCTTATCGGTGGCGGAAACGCGTCGGCGGCTTGGGCGGACGCTTGCACCATCATCCCGTGGGAACTTTACCGCGCGTATAATGACCAAAGTTTCCTTACTGATAACTTTGAGATGATGAAAAAGTACGTTGACTATCTCCATAGCGCAGGAAGTGAGGAGTTTTTGTGGCTTGAGGGCAGTCACTACGGCGACTGGCTTGCGATGGATGCAGGAGAAGATTCGTACGTGGGAGCAACTTCCGTTGACCTTATCGCATCAGCATTCTTCGCTTATTCGACCGAACTTTTGATAAAGACGGGTAAAGTTTTGGGCAAGGATATGAGCGAGTACGAAAGCCTTTATGCTAGTGTTCGCGCTCGTTTCCGTGAGTTTTATATGTACGACGGCAAACTTCACAATATCTTACCTAAAAATGAAAACGGCGAGAGAAAGGAAGGAATTTTGACTCAAACGGGCTTGGTTTTAGTGCTTAAATTCAACCTTTGTGAAGAGAGTGAGAGGGCTTATTTTGCAGGTGAACTAAAACGCCTTATTGCCGAGAACGGTGGTAAAATGACTACTGGATTCGTAGGCACTCCTTATATTTTGGACGTTCTCACTAGCGAAGGTATGGTTGACGAGGCGTATAAACTTTTGTATAGAAATGATAATCCTTCGTGGTTGTATTCGGTGGATCACGGTGCAACGACTATGTGGGAGCATTGGAACGGTATTAAAGAAGACGGCAGTTTCTGGAGTACGGATATGAACTCCTTTAACCACTATGCGTACGGCTCGGTGGGTGAGTGGCTTTACGGTACGGTTTGTGGCGTAAAGATTGTAAAGCCCGGTTATAAGGAAATTGAAATCGCACCTATTCCGTGCAAAAAGCTTGGCTTTGCTCAATGCTCAATCGACACGGTCAGCGGTACGGTAAAAAGCGGTTGGTACTACAAAGGCGACGACGTGTATTTTGACTTCGTCGTACCTAGTGGCGTTACTGCAAAAATCACTTTGCCAAACGGCAAAACCGAAACGGTTGTGGGCGGAAGTTACTGCTTTACCGTAAAAGCATAAACGACGAAAAACAAAAAACGGGCTACCACGTGGTAGTCCGTTTTGCTATATTTCGTTATTTTTTACTGTTTTTTGCCTACTAATCTTCCGTTATATTCGTTTAGGAAAAATTCGGCAGTTTTTGAAAAACGCGCGCTTACGTCGTCACCGTTAAAGGAAAAAACTGCGCTCATATTGCCAAAATATTTATCAATAATTTGAACGAATAAAACAAGCGAACGCTCGTCCGTAAAGGCGAGAGAAACTGCGTCGTCGTACATAAATCCGTCGTTTGTGTTGATGCCACCGTACTCGTTGTAGTAGCCAAGTTGTGGGAATTTTCCAAAGACGTTTTTGTTAATTCCAAACGCGATTTTCTTCTTGCCTTGCTCATTGACAAAAGTAAAAGTTCCACCCGTTTTATTGAACGAGAAAGTGAAATTTTTGATGCCCATAGGGTTAGGCTGACAAACGTATTTTACACCGTTAATTTTATTTTTGAGAGTGTCGTTTTCCTCGCCCGTGACTGCGCGTAGTTTAAGATTTTTAGTCGCTAATTCATATCGGTGGTACGCGCTTTTGTTTT
>JAZOUI010000280.1:0-6887 GCA_045658145.1 Pumilibacteraceae bacterium | reverse complement strand
AAAATTGGCGCGCATGCTTTCCACGGCTGTAAATCGATAGAAAGCATCATTATTCCTTCTATGCTCAAAGAAATGGGAATGCACGCTTTTTATGGTTGTGATTCGCTTACGGTGTATGCTCAAAGCAGTGCTACGCCGTCGCTTTGGTCGGAATACTGGAATTCAACTTTCCGTCCCGTAATTTGGGGCTGTGCGCTCTCTGACGATGGAAAATATATCGTGAGCATAGTTGCAGGCGAAAATACGCTCGTTAACGAGTGGGTTGAGAGTGGCGTTGTTGCTCCTACTCGCGTTGGCTATGAGTTTGACGGTTGGTCAAGCATTGAAGGTGGTGCGAAAGAATACGATTTGACTGAAATCGCATCCGTGCCTGCTGGTACGACTTTATACGCAGTTTGGATTGAAAAGTAAAACGAAAGTTTACTTAAGGAGATTATATGAAAAAAATAAGAAAAGGCATAATTCTTTTTGCTTGCTTGTTGATGACTTGTTTTATGGCGATTGCTTGTACGCAGACGCCTACCTTTACCGTAAGTTTTGAAACTAACGGGGGCGTGGCCATAACGACAGTTACCAAAAACGAAGGGGAAGAATATATTTTGCCCAAGCCGGTAAGAGATGGTTATAGATTTGACGGCTGGTTTTTGAACGAAAACTATACGGGAAATCAAGTGGAAAGCATTACTGTGCGCGAAAACGTTACCGTTTATGCGAAGTGGACGCAGGTGGCATTAGTAACGCTTGATGCAAAAGGTGGTACGCTTAACGAGAGTGAAGTGTATTTGCCTGTGGGCGCAAAACTTTTGGAAGGCTTGAATGGACTTGTTCCGCAAAAGACGGGGCTTGAGTTTGGTGGCTGGTTTAATGGTAACAGCAAAGTAACTGATGCTACCAAAGTGCCTGCTGACGGATTAGATCTTACTGCTCGTTATATTGTCGAATATACGGTCGAAGTGTATTTGCAAGATCTTGACGGTAGCGGATATACTCAGGGCGAGTCTGTAAAAGAAAAAGATTACGTAGACAAGGAAATTACGGTAGACGTTTATCAAACGGGCTTTTCGCAAATTACGCACGATAACGAAGTTTTAAGTGGCGTATTGAGCGAAACGGCAAGCGAAAATATCTTTAAGGCTTATTATGATAGAAGAGAATTCGTTTCCGTTTTAGATCCTAATTACCCTGATAGACAAAGTGGCGACGCCATTATTTATTCCGAGTTGTACGGAACGGAAGTGGTAGTTCCTTTTGATTTAGCAAAAGAAAAGGTTGAAGGATATTGTTTCCTTGGCTGGACTAGCAATTTAGGTAGTTCTGTCGTTGAATTCCCTGCGGATTTGAACGAACGTTTGTTTGGTTACGAAGGGGGCACAGCGCAAGAACAAAAGTATAAAATCGAAGATTATTCTAACCTTTACGGCGTATGGCAAAAAGGTTATACCGATCAATTCGGTGGTAACGATTATATTTATTTGATTGAGGGCGAGCAAAACGCTATATATCTTGACCGTGGCGGAGTGATGTTCCTTGGTGAATATTACGACGACGATAATACTTTTTATTTCTACGATTACTCGAAGGACGAATTTGGCGAACTCGTATTGCGTGGTAAGTTGATTGAGGGCAATAAGTTCTTATATAACGATAGCCAGCGCGCAGTTTCGCGTGTGCTTTACGTTCCTGGTACGGGTATAAATGAGAACGTAAAACTTCGTTTTGACTCGTTGAACGGCGCAACTTATACCGTTTATGATGAGGAAAGTGGTCAAAAGGTTTCCGAATCGACGGGTACATACGAGATGATTTCTATCGTTGAATACCGTGCTAATTTTACTGCAGGTGAAATGGCGGGCAAAAGCCTTTCTTTCTACGTAGGCTCGGTTACGATTGAAGGGCAAGATGCTATCCCTGCTTTTCAGGCGAGAAACGAAGATGATTTGGCGGTAGGAAAAGTTATACTTTTGGGTATCATAAAAGATACGTCAAACAATTTGGTTTTTGGAAGTTTGGCAACGAGTTACATTGAGTTTGACGGATTTGGTAAAGCAGATTTTACTAGCGCAAGCGGTAAATCTACTTACACCTACGTTAAGGATGAAAACGGCAGATATATTCTTACTAACTCGATGGGAACGGAAAACGTCGCTATTAGCATTGTGACGCATAATGGTATTTCTGGGTTTATGCTTTACGAGCAAAGCCTTGATAGACAGTTCATTTTGCTTGATGGTGGAACGCTTACGCTTGATGGAACGCACAACGCTGTATTCAAGAAAGGGGATAAAGAGATTTCGTCTTATTATACTATTAGGTCTATGCCTATGGGCGGAACAATGGTAACGATTGTGGAACAGGACGGATCGAAGTATAACGAGAAGAATTTCCTTATTACGTTTGTGGACGAAGAAAAGACTTCTTACGTAGCGAAAGAAGTGCTTAACACTTATCAAGAGTTTTATTATCAAGACGGCGAAAGTACTTATTATGCGCCTATGATGGTATTTGACGAAACGGCTACGGGTGAAGCAATCGTTTATGGATATACCAAGTATGGAAAATACGAAAAGGTATTAAAAGGTACTTACAAAGATAATGGTGACGGCACGTATACCTTTATCCGCACGGAACTTTTTAAGGATGCTGACGTAATGGATGATCCTATTGATCTCACTGCGGTAAGTTCGATTAAGTTCGCGATAGATACGCAAACTTACGGTTATGCAGTTCATTACTGGCATGAGTCTAACGAAGAGAACGAATATTTTATTTCTTATACGAATGGTACTGAGCAAATAAAACTTATAGGTTCGTTTGTTTTCTATACGATTAGCGCAACGGATAGCGCAATGAAAGGAACGTTTACTCGTAACGAAAACGTAATTACCGTAACTGAAATCGGCACTAACGTAAAGTATTATTTTGAAATCGACGAAGAAAGCCATACTTTCGTTAAACTTGAATACGCACCTTATACTGCGATATATGCAAAGAGTGACAATAAGTTCGATAATAATTACACGATTAAGTTAGACGGCAAGGGTGGCGCGGTATATGCCACTCCGAGTGGCGAGACCGTAGGTCAGGTAGTTAAGTCTAATAAGAAAACAAATTTAGGCGAAGAAATTTATTCTTTCGTATCCGATAGTGTAAACTTCGAGTTTATTTCGGTAAGTGCAAATGGAAATCGTTACTATTTGTTGCAAGAAGAAAAGTTTGGCGCAGGTAATTATATGATTGCTGACGCTCCTGGTTATATCGTTTTGGACGGTTATAGTTACGGTGCGGAATACTTTGTGAGTGGAGTTACTAGCAAGGGTAATTATTACGTTACTGGCGATATGGTAGTGTTAACTTGCGGTGGAAAAACTTATTATTTTGATTACGTAGATGATACTACCGTAAGCAAAAAGAGCGAAGAGTATGGCGTTTATATTTTGGTTGAAAACGCGTACGATAACGGTCTTTTCGTTGAATTTGACGGATACGGCAAGCTTTCCGTGTTCTCAATGGAAGAAAACGGTGGTAAGTACGAACGAGTTTATATTGCTGAAAACGGTAGTTATGATATGGACGGAAACGTTTATACGCTTACCTATTCGGCTAATAGTCAAAACAAAACGATAGTTTGCAAAAAGACGGGTATGCTTTATCCCTATGCTGACGGCACTTATTACGTAGCACTTAATATAAGCACAGAGATTACAAAAAGCGTGCTTATTGATACGGAAGATTGGGCTGTACTTATCCTTGATGAGTTTGGTGGCGCGGTAAAATACGACGCTAATGGACGCAAACAGGACGGATCGTACCTGCGTATTACTGACGATTTGTTGTATTTCGTAAGTGTAGCAGGAGACGACGCGTGCTTGTATAAATACGATTTGATTAACGGATCAGCCGTTCCTGTTTCTCTTTCGGCGAAGAGTTATTACACAGAAGATCTTAAATCTTTGTATTTCTCTAAATATGGTTTCGCAATCTTTAACGGTGACGACGCCAATATTATGTTCTACGAGTACAAAGGTAACGATATTATAATCTATCGCCGTCCTACCGACAGCGAGCCGAATAACGCGCAATACACTAACTACGGTTTTGTAATCGATAACTTTGGTGCGCTTTCGGAAGTGAAGGAATATAAGGGCGAAACCTATTATAGAAACTATGGCAACGATATCGTGTTTAAGCGCAATAGTGACAACGACGGAAAATATCCGCTTGTTACGAACGATTCGATTATCGTGCTTAAAGAATTGCAATTCGTTCCTTCGGGTGGCGCAACCTTTAACGTGGATGCAAAGGCGACTGTTATTGTAAAAGATAAAGAGAATGAAACTAACGTTAGCGAAAATACTTATGACGTGAGAGTGATTCGCGAAGTTAATGCGCTTGGGCAAACGGAAATGTACGTAGCACTCGGTTATTACCGTTTCTACATTACGATGACGTACGGTGGTGCGAGCGAAGGCACGGGAAGTGAAAGCAAGTTTAGTATTATCGGTTCGAAATACGTGCAAGAACTTTCTTCGTATATTTACCTTGACACCTTGTACAAGGTATATGCTATGTACGGTACTTCGGGCGCAAATGCTTACAAAAATACTATCGGTAGCATCAGTATTAACGTAGAGTTTGATGAATTTGGTGCAGAAATAACTTCTATCGCAAATGCCGAATTTGGCGAAGAATGCAAGATGAGCGACTATAACGGCTCGAAATTGAATAAAATCGACAACGCAATTTGCGTTCAGACTGAAACGGGTCTTAACTTGATCCAAACCACGATGCCCGACGGATATACGTATAGATTGTATTTTGGCGTTCGTAGTCACAGCGCGCTCAATACTTCTGGTTATTACGTTTACGCGTTCTCTCGTGTGCAGGAAATTAGTACTGGCGATTACACCGTAGCCGTTGAAAGAGTTGTTTATAGCGAAATTGCATCTGTAAATGATGGTGATATATTCGGTATTGAAGTAAAGAAAAACGGTACGTCCGTTGATGGCGTTAAGTACGTAGGATTTGACGTTTACGACGCTTTCGTTTCTAATGGAAAACTCAATTACGTTGTAAGAGACAGCGAAGTTACTTATTACACGATTGAACTCAAAGAAGAAGAAAAGAATAGCGTTGATGAAGATAAGATTTACTTGTTCGAAAGCGTTACTGTTAGCGCATATACGGCAACTGTTGTTTGCGAAGAAGAATACGAAGAACGTTACGTTGAAATTGTGGACGGTAACGTTGCGCTAATCGTACTTTTCTCTAACGTTTATTACGTTGAGACGGTAGAGTATGACGATGCGGAAAAGACTTATTTTATCTCTACGACAAACGGAAAGGAATATACCGTAACTATTGACGGAGAATACGTCGTTATTGAATCGCAAACCTAATAGACAATTTAAACGATAAAACTTATAAAAAACGCAATCGTCGCATTGGTGATTGCGTTTTTTTGTAGTTTATGATGAAAAAATTTTAAATAAGTATTGAAAAGTGTAAAGAAGTGTGGTATAATAAATAAGAGATAACTATAAAGTGCGTTTGCGATTTAAAAGGCGAGCGCAGAATAAATAGAGTTATTAAGGAAGGAGAAAAATATGACACCTACACCACATATTTCGGCAAAAAAAGGCGATTTTGCAAAGACGGTTCTTATGCCGGGCGATCCGCTCCGTGCAAAATTTATTGCGGAAAACTATTTAACGGATGCCGTGCTTGTGAATAACGTGCGTGGCGTTCAGGGGTACACGGGCTATTATAAGGGCAAGCGTGTGTCCGTTATGGCATCGGGTATGGGACAACCGTCGATAGGCATTTACAGTTATGAACTGTTTAATTTTTATGACGTTGAGTGCATTATTCGCGTGGGCTCGTGCGGAGGATATAGCGAAAAATTGCACGTTCGCGACATCATTATTGCTATGGGCGCTTGTACTAACGGAAACTTTGCTTCGCAGTACAAACTCCCGGGTACGTATGCGCCTATTGCTGATTTTGGACTGCTTAAAAAGGCGGTGGAAACGTGCGAAGAAAAGGGCTTGCGCTATGCCGTAGGTAATATTTTCTCATCCGACGTTTTTTATAATCAGGATGAAGGCTTTGATAAATGGCAGAAAATGGGCGTATTGGGCGTTGAGATGGAATCCGCTGCGCTTTATTGCACGGCTGCAAACGCGGGCAAAAAGGCGCTTTGCATTTGCACGGTAAGTGATTCGTTCGTTTATCCTGATGAAAATACTACGAGCGAAGAGAGAGAAAAATCTTTTACGGCAATGATGGAAGTTGCCTTGGAGATTGCCGAGTAATATGATAAAACGAGTTTTTTTGATTGTTTTGGATAGTGTGGGTGTGGGTGCGCTCCCTGATGCTCACGAGTGGGGCGACGAAGGAAGTAACACCTTGCGCGCGCTTTTCTCTGCGCCTAATTTTGACTGTCCGACACTCAAAAAGTTAGGACTTTTTAACGTTGAGGGAATAGATTGTGGAACACTTGAGCCGATTGCCTGCTATGGCAGAATGAGTGAAAGAGCGAAAGGCAAGGACACCACTGTAGGGCATTGGGAAATTGCAGGACTAGTATCGCCCTTTGCACTCCCCACTTACCCTGATGGATTTCCACGAGAAATTATCAATGAGTATGAAAAGCGCACGGGTAAAAAGGTGCTTTGCAACAAGCCTTATTCGGGCACGGAAGTCATTAAAGATTACGGTGTAGAGCACTTAAAGACGGGCGATTTGATCGTTTACACTTCGGCGGACAGCGTTTTTCAGATTGCGGCGCACGAGGACGTTATTCCCGTAAAAGAACTTTATCGTTACTGCGAAATTGCTAGGGAAATGCTTGTTGACAAATGGGCGGTAGGTAGAGTTATTGCACGCCC
>JAZOUI010000279.1:0-8004 GCA_045658145.1 Pumilibacteraceae bacterium | reverse complement strand
ATGGTCTTATCGTGATAAAATTACCTGTCTTATTTTCCGTAACGACGGTTGAATCTGTCGATACGACCACCGGTTTCTACTTGCTTTTGTTTTCCGGTATAGAAGGGATGGCATTTCGAGCAAACGTCGAGTTTTAAAACGTCGCCTTTCTTGGTGCTACCGGTAACGAAGGTTGCGCCACAAGCACAAACTGCCGTTACTTCATGATAATCGGGATGTATATCTTTCTTCATTGCTATATCTCCTCTAAATTACTTGCGACGTTTATTATAACTCTTTTGACATCGTTTGTCAATCGTTTTTGTCGCGTTTTTGACTAATTTTTATTTATTTAATATAAATTCTAATTTTTATAAACCATATTGCGAATATCGTTTACTTTTGCCTTAATACGTTCGTCCTTTGCAATAAGTCCCGTAACCTTGCTTTTTGAGTGCATTATCGTCGTATGATCGCGTCCACCCATAATTGCGCCGATAGAAGTAAGCGGAAGGGGCAAAAGTTCAGCGATAAGATAAATACAAATCATTCTAGGCTCTACAATTTCCTTATCACGCTTTTTTCCAAGAAGTTCTTCTTTTGTAACGCCGGGATAAAGTTTTAACGTTGCCTCTATAATATCTTCAGCCGTAAGCGCCTCTTCGGACGGTTTCGTATAGTCCTTGCACGCCTCGGTAGCAAGGTCAACCGTAATGGGTTTGTTATAAAGTTTTGCAAGCAGGATTACCTTGTTAAGCAAACTTTCCATTTCACGAATATTGCTTTCGCTACGTTGCGCCATATAGTTAAGCACTTCTTCAGGCACGTTGTATTTTTGCATTTGCGCTTTCTTTTGAAGAATTGCTATTCTCGTTTCAAGTTCAGGGGGCTGAACGTCTGCAATAAGTCCCCACTCAAAACGAGTACGAAGTCTATCTTCAATATCAGGAATTTCCTTGGGCGGACGATCAGACGTCAAAATAATTTGCTTTTTCGATTGATAAAGGTCGTTAAACGTATGGAAAAGTTCTTCTTGCGTTCTGTCCTTGCCTTTGATAAACTGAATATCGTCTATCATAAGCACGTCAACCGAACGATATTTTTCTCTAAAATCAACGCTACCCGTTCTAATAGACGCTACGAATTCGTTAAGGAATTTTTCGCTACTAACGTACAAAACTTTAAGGTAACGATTGTGCTTTCTTATATAATTGCCTATTGCGTGCATAATGTGCGTTTTACCCAATCCCGAACCACCATAGATAAATAAGGGATTGTAATTTTCGCCAGGGTCTTCCGCTACGGCGCGCGCCGCTGCTACGGCAAAACGGTTGCACTCACCTACGACAAAGTTGTCGAAAGTATAACGGGGATTGATAAGCATTGCATCAAGTTTGGGCGCAGGCTCTTCGTGCTTTTCTTCTTTTTCAATCATTTCGGCAAGGTCGCCACCCATTTCTTCCACTTCGGACGGAATAAGTAAGGTTATATCGGCAAGTAAAGGGTTTATCGACGTGAGTATGCGCGTAATGATAGGACGGAGCGTACGATTGATAGTATCACGGCTTGTTTCCGTAGGCGCGAGCAAAATAAGTTTGTCGTCTTCCACGTCAAGCGGTTCTAGCGTTTTTATCCATAAATCAAAGGCAATCGTAGTTACTTCCGTTTCAATTTTTGGTAACATCTCCTGCCAAGTTTCTTTTGCTAAATTCATAATCAATCTCCTGCTTTTTCATCTTCTAATTTTTTCTCATACTCAGCGTACACAAGCGATTTTGCCACTTTTCTCTCGCTTGCCACTTTTTTTATAGCGTCCTTTTTGTCTAGACCACTTGAAATATAAAATTCAACGTGCTCGACTACGCTCATTTCACACAACTGACTACTCTTTTCTTTTCCACCCTCAATCACGATAACAAACTCACCTTTTTCGGTAAAATCGGGGATTTCAGATAACGTGCCGTGGATAACTTCTTCGTGCATTTTACTTATTTCACGAACAACGGCAAAACGTCTGTCGCCAAGTTGCTCGTACAAAAACTGCAAGTCGGAGCGGACGTTATGAAGGGGGGAATAAAATATAAGCGTACACGTCATATCCTTAAACCTGTCAACGTGGCGTACGCGGTCAATTTTCTTTTCGGGTAAAAATCCTGCCATACAAAATGCCGACGTATCCATTCCACTCAGCACCACCGCGTTCACAAGCGCGCACGGACCACTTACTACCGTGTAATCAAGATTTTCTTTTATAAGTTCATCAACTAAAATTTTGCCAGGATCGGATATCAGAGGCATACCTGCATCAGACACAAGCGCTAAATTTTCGCCCTGCTTTAACCTTTCAATAACGTATCCGCATTTCTCTCGCTCGCTAAATTTTTGATAGGAAACAAGCGGACGAGAAATATCGTACTGACGGAGAAGTATTGCCGTTCTACGCGTGTCTTCGCACAAAATAGCATCTACGCTTTTTAGCGTTTCTACCGCGCGATAAGTTATTTCGCCCAAATTTCCTATTGGCGTTGCAACTATATACAGCATTATCTCTCCTTTTAAGTGTTATTTTATCAAAACGGACGTATACGTCCATATCCGTTTATACAATCGTGTTTACGATTCGCTGTGGAAGAACTGTCATTCCTTCTGCTCCACCATACGTACATTTTAACATAAATAAATGTGGTGGTTTATTGTTTTGGGGCGCAAGAACTTGCAAAATTTTCGGCTCAAGTCCTACGCTTTTACACTCGTACATTACTTCGGCAAGGCGCTGAGACTGATGAATAATATAAAAACTACCACCTGTCGAAAGCAATGATTTTGCAGTCTGCACCACTTCTTTTAACGTAACTGCAATCTCGTGACGCGCTAGTGCCACGCTATCACTCCCTTGTCTTTCGCCCGTGCCTACTTTTCTATATGGCGGATTACACACAACAATAGTTGCGCTACCAGGCGAAATATGCTCGGTTATTCTTTGCATAGGCGCATTGATGATATCGGCGTTAGTTAGCCCGTTAAGCGCGATACTTCTTCTGCTCATATCCGCCATATCGGATTGAATTTCCACGCCCGTGCATCTAATATTCTTTTTGCCAGCAAGTAGCAACGTAATTATTCCCGTACCGCTCCCCAAATCAACAGCCTTATCCTTACATCCACCCGTAACGAAGTTAGCAAGTTCAACCGCGTCGCAACCAAAGCAAAATGCAGACGGGTTTTGAATAATTTTCAATCCGTTAACGAGCAAGTCGTCCACTCGTTCGTTTTCTTTAATTTCAACGGATTGTTCCATTAGTCGGTAATAACCTCGTAAATCGCATTAAGGTTGCGATATTGTTGATTAGAATCAAGTCCATAACCGATTATGTATGCAGGACGTTCAAGAGTAAACGCTACGTAATCAACGACAACGGGTACTTTTCTAGCCATAGGCTTATCCAAAAGACAAGCAATTTTTACGTCAAGCGCGTTCTTGCTCGCGAAGTATTCGTGAAGGTAATTAACGGTGTTTCCAGAATCCACGATATCTTCAACGACGAGAACGTGCTTTCCTTCTACTTTTTCACGCATATCTTGGATAAGTTTGATTTTACCCGTGGTTTGCATTCCACCAACTTCCATTGCCGTCTCATAACTTTGAAGAGTTACAAAGTCAAAACATACTTTGTCGCTATCAATATACTTCATCAAATCGGCAAAAAACATTACCGCGCCACGAAGTACGCATACGCAAACAATAGGTTTGTCGTCATTAAACTCAGCTGTGATTTGCGCACCAAGTTCTTTAATTCTCGCCTGAATTTCTTCTGCACTAAATACAACGTTACTCTTGGGTAAATTCATTTCTTAATCCTCCGTATATTCCAAACGTACCGCATTTCGCGTTTCGTCCGTTAATTTGATTTCATCACTAATCTGTACGCCAAAAATTGCTAGCACTTTATCATTATAACACAAAAGTGGCAATTTGTCTCGCTTTCTTTGTGGAATTTTATTATCAATTAAATATTCTTTTAATTTTTTCGTGCCACCGCCAAAAGGCTTAAACACGTCACCGTCACGGCGCACTCGTATTATGCTCCCGTCAGGCACTTTGTCTAGGTCGATAATCAATTTTCCTGGCTGAACTTTTATTTCGTCGGGATAAATTCCGATTATTCCGTCGCCAAAATAACTCATTCCTACGGTAAACTCACACTCGTCTAGTAGTTTTTCTTCCTTCTTTTCGCCCAAATAAAATACGATTTTACCGTATTCCTTTACTGCGCTTAATTTTTGACCTAAATCAATACGCTTTCCATTTTCGCCATCTGCAAGTTTTTCAACGGCTTGAACGTGCTTGCTTTCAAAATCAGTCACTCTACCAAGTAGCGCCACAGCACGCATAATATAGCGTGAAGTTAACGCGCGGTGAAAAGTAAACACGTCCATATCTAAAAGCACTTCGCCATCGTTTACTTTTATAAACCTATCCACGTCCATCATAGAACGAATATACTGTTCGTCCGATTTTGCATTTTCGCTTAAAGTTTTAATTGCTTGCGATACGTCGTAACGCTCACGAACAAGCGGAAGGACAGTATTTCGCAAAAAATTACGCGTGTATTTATCGTCAAAATTACTCTCATCCACTACGTATTGTAAGTTTTTTGCGCTAACGTACCCTTCAATTTGTGACCTAGTGGCATTTATAAGCGGACGGATATACTGTCCGTCACACTCACTCATACCCACAAGTCCTGCCGTTCCCGTGCCACGAAAAAGATGCATAAGCACGCTTTCTACTCTGTCGTCGTCGTGATGAGCCGTCGCGATATAGTCCACTTTACCACTAGCAAGGAGCGAACTAAAAAACTGCTTTCTTGCAATTCTAGCCTCAGTTTCTTCACTTCGACCACTCTCTTTGCATCTACTAGGAACGTCCACGCTTTCGCCTACGAATTCAAAACCGTAACTATCGGCAAGCGCACGAACGAACTGACTGTCACGAATCGAACTCTCACCCCTAATTCCGTGTTCAACGTTAGCCACCACAATACTTTCTTTTTTTAATCCGCTAATCGAAAAAAGATACAACAAACATACCGAGTCCATACCGCCCGAAACGGCTACTGCGACACGGTTACCACTCTTAATATAGCGATTGATGATGTCTAACGCTTGCTCCATTAGTTTATTATAATAAAAGTTATCCACATTTGTCAAGTAAACGGCAATAAAAAAGGCGTAAGTTATAACTTACGCTCTTTTTACTAGTTTATTCAACTATTATTTCAAGTAATCGTTTACGGTATCAACGATAATATCAATCGCTTTTTCCACTCCTAAAAATCCACTATTTAAGCACAAGTGGTAATTTTCACGATTGCCCCACTCGCGCTCGGTGTAATAATCATAGTGGTTTGCACGATATTTATCGTATTTTTTGGACTCAGATTCCGCTTTTTTCAAATCTAATCCGTGTCTGTTTGCAATACGCTCGGCTTTGTGCTGAAGGTCGGCGTAAATAAAGATGTTTATAACGTCGTCACGGTCCTTTAATACGTAATCAGCGCAACGACCTACGATAACGCAACTACCCTTATCGGCAAGCGAGCGAATTATATCGCAAGTCGCAATAAATAATTTATCTGGAAGAGAAAGTTGAGAAGACGATACGTCTGCGCCTGCATAATATCCACCAAACGCAATATTGTGCAAAAATTTACTCTTTATTTTTTGCTCAATATCTTCGGCGAAACTAGCGGAAAGCCCACTCTTTTCAGCAGCCATAGCCAAAATTTCACGGTCGTAAAAATCTATTCCAAGTCGCTCGGCAACACCCCTGCCGATATCACGGCCACCACTACCAAACTCACGACTGATAGTAATAATAATCTTCTTATCCATACCAAGCCTCCTTTTTAAATCTTCTTGTCCTATTATAGCACAATTTCTAATTTTTGTCAATACCGACTTAAAAATTTAGTGTAATTTACTCCACAAAATACAAAACGGAGCAGTACGTACCACTCCGTTTTATTTTTTTATTATTCAAGAACTGCCTTAATTCTTCTAACTCCGGCAGAAGAAGATTGCTCTTTTACGATACGGAAGTGACCAAGTTCACCCGTTCTCTTTGCGTGCGGACCACCACAAATTTCCTTCGAGTAAGTACCCATAGTATAAACCTTAACTTTCTCGCCATACTTTGCGGTAAACAAACCAACTGCGCCCTGCGCCTTTGCCTCTTCAACCGTCATTTCTTCGCAAGTGATTTCAACGTCGGCAGCAATTGCATCGTTAACCATTTTTTCAACTTCTTTCACTTCTTCGGGCGTCATTGCGCGAGGGAAGGTAAAGTCAAAACGAAGTCGCTCTTCCGTAATGTTACTACCCTTTTGGTTAGCGTTCTCGTCGTTAAGAACGATTTTGAGCGCCTTATGCATAAGGTGGGTTGCGGTATGAAGTCTAGTCGTCGTTTCGCTGTGATCAGCAAGTCCGCCCTTAAACTTCTGTTCAGCGCCTGCTTGACTCTTTTTACGGTGTTCTTCAAACGCTTTGTTAAAGTCTTCTACGTTAACCTTAAGACCGTGTTCGCGCGCAAGTTCCATCGTCATTTCAATGGGGAATCCATAGGTATCGAAAAGTTTGAAACTTGCCTTTCCGCTGATGGTGTCGCCTACAAGGTAGTTACACAATTTTTCAAATTCGCGCATACCGTTGGTAAGCGTTTTTTCAAATCTCTCTTCTTCGGCATTGATTTCGCCAATTACTCTGTCGTGGTTTACGGCAAGTTCGGGATATACGTCTTTGTACTCGCCAATAACCGCCTCGGCTACAACGCTGAGTTTTCCCGTAGGAATATTCAAACTCTTTGCATAGCGTACTGCACGACGAAGAAGTCGACGCAAAATATAGCCCTGGTCAACGTTAGAACAAAGCACGCCCTTTTCGTCACCGATAATAAATACGGACGTACGAACGTGGTCTGCTACGATACGGATTGCACGCGTTGCATCTTCGCTTTCGCCATATTTCTTGTCGCCGATACTTTCAATCGCACCGATAATAGGCGCAAAAACGTCCGTTTCATATACGGATTTTTTGCCGTGGAGCGTACAAAGCGTACGTTCAAGTCCCATACCCGTATCAACGTTCTTTTGTTTAAGGGGCTCGTAAGTGCCTTCTGCCGTTTTGTTAAACTGCATAAACACGTCGTTCCAAATTTCAAGATATTTACCGCAATCGCAAGCAGGCGAACACTCGTCACAGCACTTAGGCTTGCCCGTGTCGATAAACATTTCGCTATCAGGACCACAAGGACCGGTTATGCCAGCAGGTCCCCACCAGTTGTTTTCTTTAGGAAGGAAGAAAATTCTTTCTCTTGCAATGCCTTGCTCTTCCCAAAGGCGCGCGCTTTCTTCATCTCTAGGACAATCTTCGTCACCTGCAAACACGGACACGGCAAGACGGTTGGGATCAAGACCAAGATACTTGGGCGAAGTCAAAAATTCATACGACCAAGGAATCATTTCTTGCTTAAAGTAATCGCCAAGCGACCAGTTGCCAAGCATTTCGAAGAAAGTGCAATGGCTGTTGTCACCTACTTCGTCAATGTCGCCCGTACGAACGCACTTCTGCACGTCGGTAAGACGAGTACCTGCAGGGTGCTTTTCGCCCAAAAGGTAGGGTACTAAGGGATGCATACCTGCCGTTGTGAACAAAACGGTAGGATCGTTTTCAGGTATAAGAGATGCTGAACTAATTACAGCGTGCCCCTTTTCAGCAAAGAAGTCAAGCCACATTTTTCTTAATTCATTTGCGGTAATGTTTTTCATATTTGCTCCGTTAATCTATGAGAATTTTTTGTATTTCGCTAGACGTTGATGCGACAAAGTCGGGGGTTTCAGCGCGCATAACTTGCTCGCTAGAAAAGCCGTAAGTGACTGCTATCGTATCAAAGCCTAATCTTTTCGCCGCCTGCATATCAAAGGGACTGTCGCCCACCATAACTACGCTATCGGCTAGTTTTGCTTG
>JAZOUI010000278.1:0-2030 GCA_045658145.1 Pumilibacteraceae bacterium | reverse complement strand
ACGAAGTTCGTTCGCGAAAGTAAAACTTACGACGGACTCGTAACGAGAATTTTAGACAAGTAAAGAACGGAAATTTCGTTTTAGCGGAAAAATGATAAAATTTTTTCGATTGTGATAATATTTTCACTTAAAATGTAATACGATAAATACGTTTTTAGTTTATAATAAAGAAAACGCCTTCGGGCGTAATTAGGAGAAAGGTAACTTATGGGACTTATTTCATTTATTACGGGTAGTGACAACAGAAAGCATATCAAGAAACTTGAATCTATCGCAGCGAAGATTGAAAAACTTGAAGATCAGTACAAAGCGCTTTCGGACGAACAACTCAAGGCGAAAACCGCAGAGTTCCGTGACAGATTGCAAAATAACTACGAAACGCTCGACGACATTTTGCCCGAGGCGTTTGCTGCTGTTAGAGAGGCAGGTTGGCGTGTACTTGGTATGCGTCACTTCCACGTTCAACTTATGGGTGGTATTGCACTTCACCAAGGTAGAATTGCAGAGATGCGTACTGGTGAAGGTAAAACGCTTGTTTCTACTCTTGCGGCATACCTTAACGCACTTCCCGGCGAAGGCGTTCATATTGTAACGGTAAACGACTACCTTGCACAGCGTGACGCAGAGTGGATGGGTAAAATTCACCGTTTCCTTGGTCTTACCGTAGGCGTAGCAGTTGCTAATATGAGTTCGGAAGAAAAGAGAGCGGCGTATAACTGTGATATCACTTATGCGACCAACAACGAACTTGGCTTTGACTACCTTCGTGACAATATGGTTATCTATAAGAGAGACAAAGTTCAGCGTCCGCTTAACTTCTGTATTATCGACGAAGTTGACTCTATTCTTATCGACGAAGCGCGTACTCCCCTTATCATTTCGGGACGTGGCGGAAAGAGTAGTGAGATGTATCTTGTTGCTAACCGTTTTGCTAAGAGTCTTAAGCCCGACGACATTGATATCGACGAAAAGAAAAAGGCTATCACGCTTACCGAAAGTGGTATTGAAAAGGCGGAACGTTTCTTTGCAATCGACAACCTTTCCGACGTTGATAACATTGAACTTAACCACTATATCAACAACGCAATTCGCGCTAACTACGTTATGAAACTTGACAAGGATTATATCGTTTCCGACAAGGGCGAAATCGTAATCGTTGACGAGTTTACTGGTCGTCTTATGGACGGACGTCGTTATAGTGACGGACTTCACCAGGCAATCGAGGCGAAAGAAAACGTACGCGTGCGTTCTGAAAACAAAACTCTCGCTACCATTACTTTCCAAAATTATTTCCGTCTTTACAAGAAACTTTCTGGTATGACGGGTACTGCAAAGACCGAAGAGGCAGAGTTTAGAGGAATTTACAACCTTGACGTTGTAACTATTCCCACCAACCTTCCTATTCAGCGTCACGACGAAAACGACCAAGTTTATTCTACGCGCGCAGGCAAACTCCGTGCTATCGTAAACGATATTATCGAGTGCTATAAAAAAGGTCAGCCCGTACTTGTAGGTACGACCACCGTTGATAAGAGTGAAGAACTTTCCGTACTTTTGCATAAGGCGAAAGTTCCCCACAGCGTACTTAACGCAAAGCACCACGAGAAAGAGGCTGAAATCGTAGCGCAAGCAGGTAAACTCCGCGCCGTAACTATTGCAACCAACATGGCAGGCCGTGGTACGGATATTATGCTTGGTGGTAACGCTGAATATATGGCAACCAAGAGAATGCGTGATATCGGTATGAGCGAAGAATCCATTTCTGCGGCTACGTCGTACTTTAATACCGACGATCAAGAAATTCTTGCCGCTCGTGATCAATACCGTAAATTCTACGACGAGTACAAGAGCGAAATTGCTAAGGAAAAAGAAGAAGTAATTAAAGTGGGTGGACTTCGTATTATCGGTACGGAACGTCACGAAACCCGTCGTATAGACAATCAGTTGCGTGGCCGTAGTGGCCGTCAAGGCGATCCCGGTAGTAGCGTATTCTTTATCAGCTTGGAAGACGATATTGCAAGATTGTTTGG
>JAZOUI010000277.1:0-1748 GCA_045658145.1 Pumilibacteraceae bacterium | reverse complement strand
AGGTTTACCACACTTATCACAAACTTCTTCACTAATTTCCCCTTCAATAGGTTGTTCTTCAACCACAGGCTCAGGGGGAATATATTCGGGCGGTGCAATAAATCTTTCCACCGGTTCATCAGACAAAGATGCAAGCGAAATAATATCGTCGTCAACGGGAATTTCTTCCTTTACTACTACTTCGGTTTTGTTCACTTCATCCATTGCTTTCGTGTTCTTGCACTTAGGGAAATTAGGACACGCCAAAAATTTGCCGTATCTTCCCGAGCGCACTACCATATATGCGCCACACTTGTCGCACTTAACTTCTGAAATCTCATCAGCCGATTTAAGTGAAAAAGAATCTCCTGTAGCAGCGGCAATCTTATCTTCAAAACCATCGTAAAAGTCTTCGATAACCTTTTGCCAAATTTTTCCACCAAACTCGATGTCATCCAACTTTTCTTCCATATTTGCCGTAAACTTTACGTCCATAATTTCCGTAAAATATTTTACTAGCATATCGGTTACGTCTTCACCAAGTTTCGTGGGAACAAGATATTTTCCGTCCTTTTCAACGTAATCACGTTTAAGTAGGAGCGTTACGGTAGGCACGTACGTTGCAGGTCTACCAATACCTTTTTCTTCCATAAGTTTTACCAAACTTGCCTCCGTATAACGTGCTGGGGGCTTGGTAAACTTCTGTTCGTACTTATGCTCAACAAGTTGCAGAATTTCGCCGTTTTCCATTTTAGGAAGTTTCGCATTCTGCTCTTCTTGCTCTTTTCCGTCCTCAACGTAACTGCTATAAACGGCAGTATATCCCTTAAATAACGGTGTTTTACCAGTTACCTTGAATCCATATTCGTTCGCCTTAATATCCACCGAAACAGAGTGATATTTTGCCTCGGACATTTGGCTCGCCATAAAGCGATCATAGATAAGTTTGTAAAGTTTGTAATGGTACTTATTAAGTACGTCTTTCAAACTCTCGGGCGTACGGGAAAGCGTAATAGGACGAATTGCTTCGTGCGCGTCCTGAGCAGATTTTTTAGATGCATAATAGTTGGGTTTTTCGGGAACGTAATCTTCACCAAACTTTTCGGCAATGAACGCTCTTGCCGCAGAAATTGCATCAGGGGAAACACGAGTCGAGTCCGTTCTTATATACGTTATAAGTGCGACTTTGCCCTCCCCAGGAATATCAACACCTTCGTAAAGCGCTTGCGCTGCAGACGAAGTTTGTTGTAACGTCATACCTAATTTATTCAATGCATCTTGTTGCATCGAACTGGTAATAAAGGGGGCGGGAGCGTGTGATTTTGTAACCGTCTTTTTAACGTTATCTACCACGTACTGCGCCGTATTAAGAACGGAAACAGCGACGTCAACGTCCGCTTTGCTCTTAAGTTTGATTTTCTTCTTATTTTTAGTGGTAAGTTCAATCTTAATATTTACACCGTCACTATTTTTTACAATAGAGAAAAACGGCCAGTATTCTTCGGGTTTGAACTGTCTAATTTCACGTTCTCTTTCCACCAAAAGACGGAGAGTTACGGACTGAACACGACCTGCAGAAAGATTATTTTGGATCTTTTTGCAAAGTACGGGTGAAATTTTATAACCCACTAATCTATCAAGAACACGTCTTGCCTGCTGAGCATCAACAAGATTGATATTTATCTCACGGGGATTTGCAAGTCCCTTTTGTACTGCCTTTTGAGAAATTTCGTTGAACTCAACACGCACTTTGTCTTCGGGCTTTAATC
>JAZOUI010000276.1:0-3560 GCA_045658145.1 Pumilibacteraceae bacterium | reverse complement strand
GCTTTTACCAAAGAAAGGGCCACCACTTGCCGTCAAAATAATACGGCTTACGTCGTTATTTCCAGCGCATTTAAGGCATTGAAAAACTGCGCAATGCTCACTATCAACGGGCAATATCTCCACTCCGTTACTTTTAGCAAGTGCCGTTACGTACTGTCCGCACGCCACTAACGTCTCTTTGTTTGCTAGTGCAATTTTCTTTTTAGCCTTTATTGCTGAAACTACACCTCTAAGTCCAGCCAACCCAACTACCGATGCAACCACAACGTCCACTTCTTTTAGCGACGCCGCAATTTCCTGCGCGTCTTCTCCGACGTAAACGTTAGTATCGGTAAGTTCGCTTAATTTATACGCCTGTTTTTTGTCGGAAATTCCAACAAACGACGGCTTAAACTCTTTTGCCTGAGTTAAAAGAATATCCGCGTTAGAACCGCAAACGAGCGCCACAACGCGGAATTTATCTGGGTAACGGCGTACGACGTTAAGCGTTTGAACACCTATCGACCCCGTACTACCTAAAATACATACGTTAATCATAATACAACAAAACGTAACACGTTGAAGAAAATAAAGATAAATACGGCGGCGATAATTACTCCGTCAATTCTATCCATAAATCCACCGTGCCCTTTTAAAATCTTTCCAAAATCCTTTATTCCGCAAGCACGTTTGATATACGAAGAAATCAAATCGCCTATTTGACAGAACACGGACGTTCCGAGTCCAAGTAATAAGAAGTTAAGAATGTTAGCAACGGGATCTGCAAAAATAGGCACACATCCAAACAAATCAAACTGAGCAAATACGGATATGATATATCCACCTAAAAGACCACCAAAAAGTCCACCGATTGCACCAGAAATAGTTTTCTTAGGACTAACCGTAGGACAAAGTTTTGGTCCACGTACGATAGAGCCCACGAAATATGCCATTGAATCAACAAGCGTAGTTACACCGAACGCAAACAATATTGCAACGTGCGAATGGTCACCAAGATAATTAAGCGCAAGCAAATAAGTCATAATTGCAACGGGATAAATAAGTACGAACAAAGTACTAATTACGTTACTAATCGTATGCTTTTTGCTAAACATATTGAACACTATACAAGCAATAAACGTAAGCGCTAAAACACCAAAGAAAGAAGTAATTCCACCACTACCACGCATAGTGTCGATTGCCTTAAAAGCGACGTAACCAACAACAATATTTATATATGCAAACATCTCGATAGGACGGGGAAAACGCTTTGATATAGCGCGCACAAATTCAAAACTTGCAAGTACCATCAATAGCACTACAAATGCGTCGTAAAAGTGTTTATCAACAAAAAAGGACAACACAATAAAGCCAACGTAAAGCACGGCAATAAAAATCGCGGTAATAAGTCGCTGAGCAAGGTCAGCAAACGGTTTTTTGCTGTTTCCATTTTGGGACGGCACTTTATTCCCGTTTTCCGCATTATTTTCCGAACTTTTATCGACTTTGTTCTCGTTTTCTTTTTCGGTATTTGGTGTTTCTTCACTCAAATTTTTGTTTTCGTCATCTCTCATAACTCACACCTTTCCGTATCGACGATTACGATTACGGAACTCTAATAAGATTTCATCAAACTCTTTTTTTGTGAAATCCGGCCAAAGCGTATCGGAGAAAAACAATTCCGTATATGCGCTTTGATACAACAAAAAATTGCTAAGTCTTTTTTCGCCACCAGTACGAATAATGATGTCTGGATCAGGCTGATTAGCAGTATATAAATAGCGTGAAATATTCTCTTCGCTGATCTGCTCGTTGCTTTGCGTTAGTAGCGATACCGCGCGAACTAATTCAGCGCGAGCACCGTAATTTAGCGCAACGTTAAACGTACCTTTATCACCATTTTTGCTATCGCTTTCAATTTTATCCAAAATGGCAATAACGTCATCAGGGAAAAATTGCCTGTCACCTAAAACGTTTACACGAATACCACTTTTCACAAAATCGTTAAACGAACGCGAAAAATGTTCGCGAATAAGGTCGACTAGCGCATCCACTTCATCAGCAGGGCGATATTTATTTTCCGTAGAAAAAGCATATACGGTAAAATAGCGCACTCCTTTTTCAAATGCGTGACGAGCAATAGAAAGTAACGTTTTAACGCCTTCTTTATGGCCGGCTTTTCTAGGTAAAGCGCGCTTTGTAGCCCACCTACCGTTTCCGTCCATTATTACCGCAACATGAGCAGGTAACAAATTGTCTTCGTTATTAAACTTCAAGAATTTCCGCTTCCTTATCCTTGATAAGCGTATCTACCGTAGCAACGTTTTTGTCAAGAATTTTTTGAACTTCTTTTTCGTAAGTTGCAACGTCGTCTTCGGTGATTTGGTTGTTCTTCTTAAAGTTCTTGATTTGATCCATAATGTCACGGCGAGCATTACGAAGAGTAACTTTGTAATCTTCGCCCGTCTTTCTTACTTGTTTAGAAAGTTCACGTCTTCTCTCTTCCGTAAGTTGGGGGAATACAAGACGGATAACTTTGCCGTCGTCAGTAGGCGTAATACCGATATCAGATGCGGTGATTGCTTTTACAACCGCTTTAATCATACTAGTATCCCAAAGCGAAATTTGAAGAAGTCTTGCTTCGGGTACGGTAATATTAGCCATCTGGTTAATGGGCGTGGGTGCACCGTAATAATCTACAATGATTTTATTGAGAATTTGAGGGTTTGCTCTGCCTGCTCTAATGGTACTAAGTTCAGATTTAAGATGGTCAATAGTTTCCATAAGCGAAAACTCATACTCTTCAAATGCATTAGCAACCTCTGGTAAATTAAAATTCATAATTCCTCCGTAAAACAACTTATTTCCCAACGTTTTGTAATTTATACTCCACGTTAAGATAACTTTACTATTATATTATAACATATTATTTAATTATTTGCAATCGTTTACAAAAAACAAAATGAAAAATAGGTTTACCTTTTGTGATAAACCTATTTTTTTAGACAAATTTTATGATTTTTTGCTCGTTACTTAATGAGCGTGCCTATCTTTTCGCCACTTGCAGCCTTGATAAGACCGTTTTCGCTGTTAAGACCAAATGCAACGATAGGAATATTATTTTCCATACAACGAGTAAGCGCCGTAAGGTCCATAACCTTAAGATTACGGTTCATAACTTCCATATAGGAAATTTCATCAATCTTCTTTGCGTTAGGATTAATCTTGGGATCGTCGTCATATACACCGTCAACGTTTTTAGCCATAAGAAGAATATCCGCTTTAATTTCACTAGCGCGCTGTGCCGCACCCAAATCGGTCGTGCAGTAAGGATTGCCCGTTCCACATGCGAAAATCACGATACGATCTTTTTCCAAATGACGCAAAGCCTTTCTGTAAGTATAAGGCTCGGCAACGGACGGAATAGAAAGCGCAGTTTGTACTCTTACGGAAACACCTTTCTTTTCAATAAAGTCTTGAAGTGCAAGAGAATTCATAATAGTAGCAAGCATACCCATATAGTCTGCCGTTACTCTATCTATGCTAGCGCCCTGACGACCACGCCAAAAGTTTCCGCCACC
>JAZOUI010000275.1:0-8427 GCA_045658145.1 Pumilibacteraceae bacterium | reverse complement strand
TTACGACGAGCTTAGCCGTAACGAACTTATCAATGCAGTAGTTGATGCTGGTATTGCAGTTCGCGACAGAGCAGAAGAGTATTCTAACTCCAAACTTATCGCTCTTTTGGAAAAGGCTGATCTCGACAACGTAGATCCTTGGACTCCCGACACCGTTCGTTATCCTGGTCTTTACGGTAGTGACGACGTTAAGTCGCTTGAAATTGAAGCGTTGACTCGTTTTGTTGCAGTTCTTCGTAATAATGTTGCAAACAACTATCGTTTAACCGACGCTCAAAAGACTGCGTTTAACAAAGAACTTAACGATCTTAATACCATTGCTAATACTCAAGGCGTTCCTTACGTTTATCCCGCACTTGGCGAAACGGAAATTATGTATTACCTTATCGGCAAGGATTACGAAAACGATATCAAACTTAGCCTTTTGCAGGACAACATTGTTTCGGGCGTTGACGTAACTGAAACGGAAGTTTTGGAAGAATACAACAATATGCTCCAATCTCAAAAGAATAAGTACTCTAACGTTGATACTTTCTACACCGACGTTAAGGGTGGTAGCGTTGATCCCCTTCTTTACTATCCCAACGGAAGTTACTACTACGTAAAACACATCCTTATTCCTTTCACCGATGCTCAGACTAAGGAACTTGAAACGTTCAAGAATAACTATGCATCTATTCTTGGTGATGATGCTGTTAAAGCAAAGAAAGAAGCGCTTGGTAAAGCAGTTGTAGGTTTTGAACATCGCAACGGTGAAGATTACGGCAAGCCCCTTTCTATTGATACTATTTATGCTGATATCGTTGCTACGATGGAGGCTGCAAAAGCAAACAAGAAGGCAAGCGATCGCGCGTTCGATTCCCTTATCTATAAATATAATACCGACCCCGGTATCTTCGGTAAGGAACTTGGTTACGCAGTAAACGCTAACCTTGGCGACGCTGAGTATGATTCCACCTATATGGAAGAATTCTCTGTGGCTGCAAAAGAACTTTTCGAAGCAGGCGTTGAAGGTGCTATTTCTCAGCCCGCTGTTACCGATTACGGTGTTCATATTCTTTACCTCAGCCGTATTATTCCTTCCAACGGTCTTACCGTAGGTCTTAATGATTACGTATCTTATGGCGAAAGAGAAACGGTTTACGAAAAGATTGAAAAAACCGTTCGTGAAGAAAAGGTAAACAACGTATTCAACGTATGGCAAAACAATAAGATCGGTTACTATCAGACCGAAGCAAAAGTTATCGTTAGAAACGAAAGCGCATTTGCTGATCTTAAAGAAACGAAATAATTTTACCGATTAACTAAAAGGACAAACTCATTGTGAGTTTGTCCTTTTTTGTTTATTCGACGAAAGGTGACAAGAAATTCAAAAATTCTTCGCTTGCATTTTGGTATAATGCAGGCGGAGGATAGGTTATGTGTGATAATTTTACTTATATTTCTAATGCTATTGAGGGCGAAAACGCGCTTGCGAAGTTGGGCGAAGAAGTGTGTAAAATCGTGCCCGAAAGTAGTGATGCGCTATTTTTATACGACGAGCACGAAAAATGCCAAACGGTTAGGGACGCACTAGGGCGTTTTTGCAAAATTGACGGCAAAAAAGTGGAGATTGATAGCGCTGGTGAGTGTCAAAAGTTTGTCCCAAACGAGCAATGTAAAATTATTGTTGGCGCAGGTGGGAGCAAGTGCGTAAACGTAGCAAAATATATATGCACGAAATATTCACTTCCCCTTGTTTTCGTGGCGTTAGAGCAAAGTTGTCACGACTATTTGACTAGCGCAAGCACGCTTTTTTGTAACGGCTATCCCGAAGTTTATAACGTAACGCCCCCTATGAAAGTTATTGCCGACTGCGTTTTGCTTAATGACGGCGACGACAACGTAAAAGGGTATGGAGCGACCTGCGCGCGCCTTGTCACTTTGTTTGATGAAGACGTAAAACGGGCAATGGGCGAGTGCGTTGATAATGAAAGTTATACGTATCTACTTGCCGAAATAAGTGATTTGATTGAAAGTGAAAAAAGTGGACTTTGTAAACGGAGAGTGATGCAAAGTGCGTTGCGCGTTTCGTATGCGTTAGAAAAAATGCACGCCTACACGGACGGGTGTAGACAAAGCGCACAAGTATTGCGACTTATTAAAAGAGAAGAAAGTAAATCGCAAGCAGAAAACGAAATGATGCTGTCACCGTTGGTTATGGCTTGTTACTTGCTAGGAATATGTCTTGACGATGGCAAGAGTGTACGCGCGCCCGACAACAACGCGCAAATTGATAATATGTACAGACTTTTGGGCATAAGTCCGCTTATGGCAATTAACGTTATAAGTAGACACGAAAAATTAGAGAGTTTGCAAAGAAAAATTCATTGTCTAAAAGTGTATAGAACTGAACTAATCGATAGGGGAGAAAGGTATCGCAAAGTATTGCAATTTGTGCAAAACAGAGCCAAAAGACTTTACAAAGACCGTGGTTTCTCGTATAATAAATATCTAGATGGACAAACGGTAAAAGTTTGCTTTGCGCTTGCCCCTGAAATGCGTGGAAAGAAAACTTTGTTTTCTCTAATGAAACAAACGGGGCTGATGCGTGCGTTTTTGTCCAAATAAAAAGAAAGGATAAAAGTATGAAAGAAATTTTACAACAGGTTAAGTGCTTTTTGCTAGATATGGATGGTACGATTTACCTTGATAACGAAGTTATTGATGGTGCAATCGACGCGGTCAACCGTATGCGCGCAAAGGGTAGAGTTATATTTTTGACGAACAACAGTTCTTCGTCGCGTGACGCTTACGTAACAAGACTTAACAAATTAGGTTTTAACGCTACGGATGATGAAGTTTTTACTTCGGGTAACGCTACGGTCGAATACTTAAAAGCGCATTATGCAGGTAAGAGAATTTATTTGTTCGGAACGAAAAGTTTGCATCGCGAATTTATCGCATCGGGAATAACGCCTGTTGACGATAATCCTGACCTTATCGTTTTGGGCTTTCATACCGAGTTTGACTATAACGAACTAGAAAAGTTATGTAATTTTATTCGCGAAGGCGTGCCATATATAGCAACGCACCCTGATATTAACTGCCCTACGGCGCGTGGATACAAGCCCGACGTAGGCGCGTTTATTGCGCTTATTGAAAAGTCAACTGGAGTTTTGCCTACGCTAGTTTGTGGCAAGCCTAACCGTCCTATCGGTGAAAGCGTAGAAAGATTGCTTGGCTTAAAATCGCACGAAATCGCTATGGTGGGCGATAGATTATCCACCGATATTCGCTTTGCTTACAACAACGGATTTGTGTCCATCTTCGTTTTGTCGGGCGAAGGAACGATGGAAGAGGCGCAAAAGATGGAAAGACTACCTGACGTTGTTTTGCCTTCGATAGCGCATTGGGATGAATAATAAATTTCGGCTGATTAGTACGTTTCTAGTCAGCCGTTTTTATGTTTGGAATTATTTTTTAATCTAATTTTAATGTTTGCTTAATAGCATTATTAATATTTTTTGCTATTATGATACTGTAGAAATATTTTTGCTGTCAAAGTAAGCCAAACTCACTCCGTCGCATAAAGTTTTTGCGATTGTGAGCGCGTGACGGTAGATGAAATCTAGCCGTACTTTTCCTAGTGGATTTTCTTCTAGTGACGACGCTACGGTAAGCGTTATAGACAAATCTCCCGTTTCCGGCAAAATTTTGCCCGTCGCAAGACCAGGCTTTATACCGCCTTTGTAAAACCGCGTTTTGCCTATTTCGGAAAGTGGACCTATGGACGAATCCACGGCAATGATCGTATGACCTTTGTATCGTGAAGAGATAAAGCGCAAAGCGTTTTTTAGGTTAAGCGCAGTCACGGGAGAAGACAAAGTGCCATATACGTATGCAGGGATTTTGCTATTTACTAGTAGTTCGCCAACGATAGGGCCTAGTGCGTCGCCTATAACTTTGTCTGTGCCGATACAAAGTATTACGGGCAAACGGGTATTGTTTTTAAGAATTGTGGCAATGCTTTTGGGAGTAAAAGTTATTTCGTTCATAAATTGATTATGGACAAAAGAAAGTGGATTAAACCACAAAAATGCACAAAAAAATGGAGGTTACATGAGTTACGTAGATATAGCCATTATTGCGGTTGTTGCTTTGTTTGCGCTTATCGGCTTATGGAAGGGAACTGGCAAAACGATTATTAAACTTATTTGTTTTGCAGGCGCAATTCTTATTACTTGCTTTGCGGCGGAATACGTTATTAAATGGTTGCTCGGAGTGGAATTTCTCCGTGGATTTATTATAGGTGATGGTTTCTCACTTCGTTCGCTTTATTATAATGCGATAGGTGGCGAGGCGTTTGTGGGATCGGAGTCGCTTGCAGGGGCAATGCATTTGTACGTTCAGCCTATAGTTGCTAGATATAGCACACTTGCTATTGAAGAATTATATGCTATGAGTATAGCCGAATTTACTGCAATTTGTCTTACGTTCAATACGCTTAATATTGTAATTTGTCTTATCATTTATGCGGTTGCTCGTTTAGTTTGCTCGATAGTAGGTTGGGTACTTGGAAAGATTATCCTTCACGGCGAGACCAAAGTTTTGAGTAGATTGATAGGATTTGTTTTAGGTGGTGCGCGTGGCTTTGTTTTGGTAATGGTGGCGCTTATTGTTTCCACGGTGATTATGCCGTTTGGATGGGCACTTCCTTATAGTCAGACGATAAAAGAAAGTATGATTGGTAATTCTACCGCGTCCTTTACCTATCAGTTTTACGATAGCGTATTGTTTGGAACTAGCGAAACGGATAAAACTATTGCGCTTTTTGAATCCGCAGGGTACGTACCCCTTAGTTTTGAAGAAAAACAGGCAAAGGCAGAAAGCAATCTCGTTAATTACAGAGCGATGCTTGAAACGAATAATGTTTATTCGGACGCTGGTAGAACTGCCCTTGATAGCGCGCTAAATACTGCAAAATCGAACGTTCAACTCGCTACGGATAGCGCATCACTTAAACTTGCGATTGAAAACGGCAAAAAGTTGATGGACGACGTTGCGACCAAGGCGCAAGAAGATAAAATTACCGCGCTCCGTAGTTATTACGAAGGGATTTGCGTTGGCAAGGATAACGACGTAAAAGAGCAACTTGCTCAAAAACTTGAATCGGGTGAAAAAGCAATTAAAGATGCAAATGACAACGAGTCTATTGAACTTGCTTTTGAAAATTGCAAGACGGAAATGAACGCCGTTATAGGCGCGGACAATTAATTCGCAATTAAGTAAAAATTAAGAAAAAGAACTCTCTATCATACGGTAGGGAGTTTTTTTGTAATTATTTTTTCTTTTCAGCATATATATTAGGGTAACGGAGGCCGTTATGGTTTTTGAAAAGAAAATGATAATTTTAACGGGTAACGGCAAGGGCGTGCTTAAAACGGAAAGTAATGCGCTAGGTTTTTCGGGCGAACTTGCTTTGTACGGCGTTCCAAGTGAAAAGGCGAAGTATCTTATCGTAAAGGACGGCGAGAATTTGTGCGAGTATGAACTTGGGTACGAGCAAAAAATCGCGTTTAAGTTCGAGCGCAAGTTTTCGGCTAACGCACATTTTATCGTCAGCGACCACCAAAAAGTACTTTTGTATGGAACGCTAGCGAAAAATAAATTTTGGACTTCAAATTTGCCTGTTGAAGTGGAGAAGAAAATTGAGAAGAAGATTGATGCGCCGACGCAGGAGTCGGGCTTTGAATACTCGTCGCGTAGTAGCCTTGACGATATCTTTCCGTCGCAAGAAGGATACTTAGACAACGCGGTAGAACTTGTTAATTATTACGAAGGAAGATTGAGCGAAGAAAAGGAGAGCGTGCGCGTGAGTGAGAAAAGTGAAGAAGTTAAGCAAATTTCAAAGTGCGAAATGGATAGAAAGGTGGGATTGCGCGAAATGGCTAAGGTCAAAAGAGCGCAAGCGAGCGAAAACGAGTTGCGCAAAAAGATGGAAAGCGTTAGCGAAGGAGCATCCTTTTTAGTTCCACAAACGCAAACCGAAGAAGTTATTCACGCGAGCGTAAGAGAAATGACTTATTACGAGCGCGTAAGCAATCAGATTGAAAAGTTGTTTTCGTTAGGTGAACGTGATAAGAGTTTAGAACAACTTTTACCCTTTACGAAGTGGGTAAAGATAGATTACGACGGCAGGGATAAAAAATTCGTTGTAGGGCTAATCGGAGAAAAACCCGATTATATTTGCTATGGATTGCCCGGCAAATATTCGCCTATTCCGCCCTCGGAATTGCAGGGATATTGTCAATGGTTGCCCCTTGACGTGACTAACCCGCACGGGCGTGGATACTGGCTTATTTATCAAAGTGCGGACACGGGAGAAAGCATTACGCGCTAAAAGTTTGTATCTAATTTAAAAAGTTGCAAAATAAGCGATTTTATTTGTCGTTAGATTAGTTAAACGGTTGACTTATGCTCCGATTTTGTCTATAATATATAATGATTAGTAAATTGGAGTAATATGGTAAATGACTAAAAAGATTATCACTTTCGTGACACTTCTTCTTTGCGCTTTGCTCGCACTTACGGGTTGCGCAGGAGACCAGTACAACAAGATAACCATTAACGGCGCACAAGACACCAGTTATATCGTAACCGGTAATGGTGGTAGCGCAGTAACGTATGGTAACTACGTATATTTCCTTAACGGAACGCGTGGTTATGCGGACAGCGATGGAACGGCTAACGTTTTTGGTGAAGTAGTAAAAGGTGGCGTTTACAGAGCAGAACTTCTTGGTAACAAGGTTCAAGGCGCTGAATATAACACCTTCGCAGTAGAACGCGACACTGACACGCTTTTGACGCTTAAGTCTCACAAAGAGACCGATTACAAGCGTGATGAAGTAAACGTTGTTGACGTTCAACTCGTTGCACCCAAGACTGTTGGTACGAGCGGTTATTCGCAAGGCGGTATTTACATCCTTGGAAACAGTATGTATTACGCATCCCCCAACAACCTTAAGAATAAGTCGGGTGTTGTTCAGTACAACAAAACGGATTTCTTCCGTATGACGCTTGACGGCGCAGTAACGCAAAAACTTTACACGACCACTTCTGATAGTTCTTCTTCGCCCTATACCTTTATTGAAAAAGGTGGCTACGTTTACGTAGTAGTTCTTGACGGTACGGACCTTATCTCGGTTAAGACCAACAAGGCTACTGGCAAAGTAGAAGATACTATTAAGATTGCTGAAAACGTAACTAACGCAGTTCTTCCCACGAAACCCGTTTATTACAACGGTGTAAGTGAAAACACGATTTACGATTTCATCTACTTCGAACGTCAGGCTGACGAAAACGACCGTACTCAAACGGGTGAAGTTTTGGAATTCGTTCGTCCCGATGGTTCGGCTCGTTACGTGTTTGCAGCAGACGGAAGTAGCGATTATACGCTCGAAGGCGTACGCGACGGATACCTTTTCTATCGCAAGCCCGTTAGATATTCTGACGACAGACTTTATGCGACCAACCTTCACGATGCTCTTTCGGATAATGATGCAGCGTACAAGGCTGACGCGTTCAATGCAGGAATTACCAACGTTGACAAAGAAATTCTTACCGTAGAAGGACTTGATAACTTGAAAGTATATGCTTACGTTTCTGGCTATGAGTTCGGCAAGAGTTATGCATCTAATGCAATCAACGTTTTGACCTATACTAGCACGACCGATTCCACCACGTCCGTAGTTGTAAACCACTACGTTGACGGCGACTTTAAGAACAAGGTTGCTGATGGCGCTGGTCTTGCAATCGTAGGCGTTTATAACGATACCGTTTACGTTAACGTATCGGGCGCACTTAGCGAAATCAGCCTCAAAGCAGGTACTGATTATAGCAAGAAAGAAATCGCTCAAAACACCAACGCAGGTACTTACGGCGTTGACGTAGCAGGTGGATACCTTGTTTACTTCGGTTCTGTAGGCGATGCTAACGATTACACGCTTTTCCATGAAATCGACGGTATTGAAGGTGCTGAGGATATCTTCGTAGGCGCACTTAAAGCAGACGACGTTCCCACCGAAATTGAGCAAATCACTATTGAACAAACTCCTAACAAGACTTCTTATAAAATCGGTGAAAAGATTGACCTTGCAGGTCTTGAAGTAAGCGCAACTTACTATAAGGACAGCGAAGGTAACCGTCCTGAAGACGAACTTATTTCCGTTAATGCTAATATGATTAGTGGATTTGACAGTTCTAAGGCAGGTGACGTTACCGTAACCGTAACGTACAAAAAGCGTACCGCAACCTTCACCGTAACTATCGAAAATGCACAGGCTGATTCTTGCTCGCAAGCAACTCCTTGGATTATCGTAGGCGTTGTTGTGATTCTCCTTGCAGGCGCAGGCGCGTTCTGGTATTATAAGAAGAGAGCAAAACGCA
>JAZOUI010000274.1:0-4684 GCA_045658145.1 Pumilibacteraceae bacterium | reverse complement strand
CACGGCACTTGCGCATAATACGCTTATTCAAATTATTGCAAGTTGTGGAATCGTGGGTATAATTTGTTATGCTTTTCACCGTTATCAAACGGTTAAGATGTTTGTTAAGACCAAGAATAAAGATACTTGGTGGTTTGGGGCGATAATACTTGCTTTCCTTGTGACTGCGCTATTCGACCAAATTTTCTTCTTCCCCAACTTTACCATTATGTATGCTTTACTTCTTGTCGTTTGTGAAAAAGAAGGAACTATTGCGAAAGAGAACAAGAAAGGTCATATAAAGGAGACTAGAAGTGAAAAAGCCTAGAGTCGTTTTTCCGTTTACTGAAGCGGGAATGGGACACATTATGCCCCTTCGTAGCATTGCCGATAATTTTGAGAAAAAGTACGGCGACCGTGTCGAAGTAGTTCGTTCGGCCTTTTTTAGCGAGACTAACAATCCTGCGCTTATAAAGTTTGAAGATAAAATGTGCGAGTTTGTTAAAAGCCAAAACAAGAATACTAAGTTTGGCTTTTTAACTACTTTCGTTATGGATTTGTTGGGCGTGCGCTTTTGTAGTTGGTACGTTATGAAAACTTACGTTCGTGGCGCGTACAAAGCGGCGGTAGAGCATATGCGCGAACTTCAGCCCGATATGGTAGTGACTTCGCATTGGGCGACTAATTACTACGTTGCGACCACGCCACAGTTAAATTGTTTATCCGTTATGTACTGTCCGGACGCTCATATCAATCCGTTGTTTGCGTATAAGACGGACTTGACTATGGTGTCAATGAAAACGGGTTATGACAAGGCGAGAGCGAAGTATAAGCGTTATAACGACGATAACCTAAAACTTGTGCCTTTTTGTATTCGCCCTGAGGCGTATGACGTGCCGAAAGACAAAGCGGGAAATAGAAAAGCGTTAGGACTTCCCGAAGATAAATTCACGATAGTTTTGGCGGAAGGTGGGTACGGAATTGGCAAGATGAAAGACGTTTGCGAAGAGGTGATTCGTCGCAATCTTGACGTAACGTTGGTGCCTGTTTGTGGCAAAAACGAACAATTATACGAGTATTTCAAATCGCTTAAAGTGGGCGATAAGACGGTATTTAAGCCACAAGGCTTTTGCACGCAAATGCTTGAATTTATAGCATCGGCAGACCTGTTTTGCGGAAAGAGTGGTAATATTATTGCCGAGCCTACTTTCTTTGGTGTGCCGTCCATTATAACAAAGCACGCGACAAATATTGAAAAGATAATTGCATCTTATTACGTTGATGAAATCGGTTGCGCTATTAACCTTTTTAAAACAGATAAGATAGTAGATAAAATCGAGCAGTTTTTGAATAATTCAGAAGAGTTGAAAACTCTTGCGAACAATGCAAAAAAGAACGAAAATAATTATGGATCGGAAAAAACGGCAGATTATATTTTTGAATTGTTGTGTAAAAAATTTCCGCATCTAAAAGATAAAGAATAAAAAACAGTAACTAAATTTTCCTAACCTTCATATTTTATATGGAGGTTTTCTTTTTGGAGGGGAAATGAACGTAGCAGTTTTTTATGGTGGAAAGTCGTGCGAACATAACGTAAGCATTGTAACGGGAGTGGGTGCTTGTAGCGCAATAGTTGGGCATAACGTTTTACCTATTTATATAAAACAAGATGGGACGTGGCACGTTGTTTATAATTATGGCGACCTTTTGGCATATAAAAAAGGTGGACTTAAAAGCAAGCCTGTTTATCTAAAAGCAGGTGACGACACGTTGTATATTAAGAACAAAAAGTGGAAGAAAATAGACGTTGCATTGCTTTGTACTCACGGTGCGTACGGCGAGGACGGATGCTTACAAGGCGTGCTTGAAACGAGTGGGATTGCTTATACGGGTGGTGGAGTGCTTTGCTCGGCGTTAGGACTGAATAAGGCTTTTTCAAAAACGATTTTTAATAGTTTAGGATTAAACGTTTTACCTTACTTTACGGTAAGTAGGCGCGAGTACGAAGATATGCTTGCTAACGTGATTAATAAAGCCAAGGATATGGGATATCCGCTTATTGTAAAACCTAATTCGTTAGGTAGTAGCATAGGTGTAAGTCGCGTGGAAAATGCACGTCAACTTATTGTTGCGCTTAACGTGGCGTTCGAGTGGGATAACGAAGTTTTGATTGAACGCGCGCTATCAAATTTTACCGAACTTAACGTCGCTGTTATGGGAACGGAGGGGGACGTGATGGCTAGTTTGCCCGAACGACCCTTATCGTCAGGGCAAATTCTTTCGTATGCGGATAAGTATGAAAAAGGTGGATTTAAGGGCGAAGGTGAACGAAAATTTCCAGCGGATATAAGTGAGCAAATGAGCGAAAAAGTGCGCGAGTACGCTAAAAAAGCGTTTGTTGGGCTGGGCGGTAGTGGAATAGCGAGAATAGACTTTTTATGTGAAGGGGAATACGTTTTTATAAACGAAATAAACACTTTACCCGGCTCACTTGCGACCTATCTTTTCCCCGATTACGAGTTTTGTGGAAAAGTGGGCGAGAGTGCGGTTTTGGAAAAGTTATTTGCTATTGCGCTAGACGTAAAGAGGAGAAAGGATGCGCTTTCGTATAGATACGACAGTCCGACTTTGCACAGGAAATAGAAAGTTTAAAAATGAAATTTTTAAAAGACGCGACCGTTATAATTGACTGTCGTGTTTTTTATGTGCTATAATAAACAAAAACTTTTTTTAGGAAGGTGGGTTATGAGCAAAATTAAGTACGCTACTCCTATTGTAGAGATGCAAGGCGACGAGATGACTCGTATTCTTTGGGACTGGATAAAAGAAATTCTTATTCAGCCGTACGTTGAACTTAATACCGAATTTTACGACCTTGGACTTGAAAACCGTGAAAAGACGGCTGACCAGGTTACGATTGATGCGGCAAACGCTATCAAAAAATATCACGTAGGCGTAAAGTGCGCGACCATTACTCCTAACGCTCAGCGAGTAGAAGAATATAACCTTTCGAAAATGTGGCTTTCGCCCAACGGCACTATACGAGCGATTTTGGACGGCACGGTTTTCCGCGCGCCTATTTTGGTAAACGGTATGCGCCCCTACGTTCCCACCTGGACAAAGCCTATCACGATTGCTCGTCACGCTTACGGCGACGTGTATAAAAACAGCGAAATGCGAGTGGACGGACCGGCTACGGCAGAACTTGTCGTGACCTATCCCGACGGCAGAGAAGAGCGCAAAAAAATAGCAGACTTTAAGAGTGCAGGCGTACTTCAGGGCATACATAACCTTGACGAGTCGATTAGTTCGTTTGCGCGTTCGTGCTTTAATTATGCGCTGTCCACTAGCCAAAACGTTTGGTTTGCAACCAAAGACACGATATCGAAAACTTACGACCATCGTTTTAAGGATATCTTTGCCGAAATTTACGAAAACGAATATCGTGAAAAGTTTGAAAACGCAGGTATTTCTTATGATTACACGCTTATTGACGACTCGGTTGCGAGAATTGTGAGAAGTAACGGTGGCTTTATTTGGGCGCTTAAAAATTACGACGGCGACGTTATGAGCGATATGGTGGGGACTGCTTACGGCTCGCTCGCAATGATGACTAGCGTGCTTGTTTCTCCCGACGGCAATTACGAGTACGAGGCGGCTCACGGCACGGTTACGCGCCACTACTACAAGCACCTTAAGGGCGAAGAAACTTCCACCAACTCCGTGGCAACCATTTTTGCGTGGAGCGGAGCGTTGCGCCAAAGGGGCAAGAGCGAGGATAATAACGAACTTATCGAGTTTGCGGATAGACTTGAAAAGGCTACGCTTGATACCATTTCAAGTGGATATATGACAAAAGATTTGGTGGGGCTTTTCCACCTTGACGGCGTGACCGTTTATCCGCAATCGTCGCGTTCGTTCCTTGAAAAAATTGCTGAAAGATTGTAAAACGGAGTAAGGAGCAAAAGAAAATGGAACTGCAAAAAACTATTTTTTCGGGCTACTGGGGCAAGAATCATTGCCAGGGCATTGCTTACGACGAGAAGAACAAATGCGTTTATTATTCGTTCACGACAAAACTTGTAAAAACGGATATTAGCGGTAACGTTATCGGCACGGTGGAAAACATTACGGGACATCTTGGTTGCATTTCGCTGGATAAAAAGGACGGCAAAGTTTACGCCTCGCTTGAATACAAAAACGATGCTATCGGCAAGGGAATTCTTGCCTCGCTTGGTATCACGGGCGAGAATGCTGACGACGCTTTTTATATCGCAATCTTTGACGTGGAGAAGATTGACAGAGTGGGTCTTGACGCGGAAAAGGACGGAATTATGCGCGCGATTTACCTAAAAACCGTCGTTGACGATTACAAAGGTCAAGTGACCGTAAACGGCAAAACGGTGGACCACGTACACGGCTGTTCGGGTATTGACGGGCTTGCGATCGGTCCTGATTTCGGCGGAAGTGATAAAAATTATTTACACGTTTGCTACGGCGTGTATAACGACGTAAACCGCGACGACAACGACTATCAGGTGGTACTTCAATACGACCATTCGTCGTGGTGGAACGAGGCAAAACCGCTTAATCAGCGCACGATGCACAGAGTCGGTCCTACTCAGCCCAGAAATAAATATTTCTTCTTTACGGGCAACACTAACTGGGGCGTTCAAAACTTCGAATACAAGTCGGATCGTAGCCA
>JAZOUI010000273.1:0-3454 GCA_045658145.1 Pumilibacteraceae bacterium | reverse complement strand
TCTTGGTGCGTTAAACGAGCAGGGACGTGAAAGTCACAAAGCGCACGAGCAGTATGCGCAATGGCACAACATAAAGTTAAAACCGTCCATACTTCCCTTTGATAGTTACAGTCCTTTGACGCCGGGCAAGCGTGGTCAGGGCGTAGGTGGCGCGATGAACCTTTGCGATAATACCTATTACGGCTGTTGCGCGTGCATAGGTGCAGCGGGAGTAGGCGTGTTTGCACAAAGTGCAATTACAGCGTCTAAAGATGGAATTACCGTCAACTTCTATGAAAAAGGCAAGGCAAGTTTTGGCTATGGCGATGCGCAAATCAATATTGAAATTGATACCGAATACCCCGTTAACGGAAAGATAAAATTGCACGTTTCCGTAGATAAGCCAACGGAATTTGCGCTTAAATTACGTAGTCCTGAATGGGCAAAAACGACCACTGGCTATATGGTTTACAACAAGGTTTGGTCTGATGAAGTAGTCGAACTTGATTTCGCAATGCCCGTTACTTTCCATTACCCAAATCATTGGGAAGAAGATACGATTTATACCGACACGAGCAAGGAAATTAATGGTTTTTGGACGGGTGGCCCTGTTGAAGTAAAGCACCTTGACGAAGAAGATGATTACTTTGCTGTTACCGTAGGTCCGCTTGTAATGGGCGCAGATGAGCGTATGGGCAAAAATCTCGATACGGTATTTGTGCCGACGTACAAAATTGAGAAGTGCGAAAGCCAAATTATTGAAGGTGAAAAGTGCTTGAAGAAGATTAAATTTACTCCCCAAAACGGCGATGAATATTATCTTGCGGACTATTCGTCAATAGGAAAAGATTGGAAATCAGTAATCGCAGCGTGGTTGCCAACTAAAAGATAAGTGTAGATAAAAAAGAGAAACAGCAGGGTACGTACCCTGCTGTTTTTAATATTTTTGTTAAAATAACTCACAAAAAAAGACCTTTTTGATTTTTTGAAAAAGTGCTAAAAATCAGTTGACAAACGAAAAAATGTACGATATAATGAATTCACCATAAAGAGTGCGTAAGGGACAGCCCCGATGACCGCACAGCAACCTACCGTAAGGCAAGGTGCTAAAGGCTGAACGATGGGTTGAAATAGCGCGCGTAAGACTCATCGTATCGATGGGTCTTTTTTGTTGCTCTTTGTGGAAAAACACAAGGAGTTTTTTAATTATGAAGAAGTATAACAGTCTGTTTGGTGACAATGAGTATTGGTTTGAAATCGGTTTTTCGCAGTGTTGTGATTTCTTGTCAAGTGCAAAAGAATGGGGATGTAAATGGGCAAACGGTAAGGAAATAAGTGTTTTCGATTCGCTTGCTTACACACACTATGCTATTACGTCGAATGGCGAGCTTAGATATTTAACGGAAATGGAATGGGTAAGTACGCCTAGTGATAGAAAAGTAAGAAAGCGTTCGTTTAATTATGTAAAAGATGTTTTATATCAGTATGATACTGACGACGCTGATGCATACAGTAGCATTGAAGCTTGGGAGGGTGATGGATATGAAGAAGATAAACTTGATCGTATGGAGGAAAAGTATCAAGATGAATGTCGTGCTTTTAAAAAAATGCGTGCTGATATTGGTAATGGTGACGAAAAGCTCACTAAATTGTTTACATGTTCAGACATTTATGAAAGATGGTTTTATGTATCAATAAAAAATGGTGTGAGATTTCTAGAAGATGTTAAAAAAAGAAAGTTCATTTGGTTAAATGGCGATGAAATTATACCAAGTAAAGGGATCAAGGGTGATAAAATAGCAATATTGACGGGAGTTGGAAAAATATACTATTTAACAGATAAAAAATGGGAAGATGAACGCTTTAAAATCGTTGAAAAAGTGGATATTAATAACTACTTTAACAAGAAAAAAATTGTGTATACTGGTAATTATGAAGAGCCGATTTTACCGAGTGGTATGTATGCGAAATTAAGACCTGAATATGTAAAATATGAAAAAGAAGTAGCAAAGGTGAATAGATTGCTAAAAAAAGAATGGTAATATTGTAAAATTTTAGATAAGTGTTAAGGAGAAAAAACAATGAAAACGAAAGACGGAAAAACGAAAGTATATATTACCGAGAACGGACACACCCGAACTGTTGATATATCCGAGATTAGCGACGTACCCGTAAAGGGTGCGCGCGACATCACGGAAGAATATTACAACGCGCACAAAGAAGTTTTTGAGAAGTTAGGATATGAAAGCAGTCCAAGTTATACCTATTATCGAGTTTATGAGATGGCACGCCAAATAATGCGCGAACAAGGATATGACTTTATCGCCGTTTTCCGTGATAACCTTCCGATAATTGACCTCATTAAAAAAGTAAATCCCTTCAACCCTTTTTGTAAAATATGGATACCGAAAAAAAGGTAAAATTTATAAAATGAGCATATACGTACCCTGTCGTTTTTGGAAATATTTGGATTTTTCAGTATAACGCTTGCATTTTTATCAAACATAATGTATAATAAAATCAAATATATTCGTTTTGGAGAAATATATGAAAAAGATTTTGTCGCTGATTGTCGCGATGCTTGTTACTTTTGCTTTTTTAAGTGCTTGTACGCCTAGTGAAACCCCGTCTATTTCGGAGTGCAAAAACGTTATTACTGATGGACGTATACTTGCTAGTGGCGAGCAAACGCTAACTATTACTTCCGTTCAGCCTGACGGCAACGGAGAAAAAGCACGCTTTAAGAGTAATATCGATATAACTGATATTACGCTAGACGGAGCGATTTACGGAAAAACGCTTATGGCGGTAGTGTATGAAAATGAACATACGATAAAACTTATGTTTAGTGGCGACTGTGTGCCGTTTGACGGAATAAAAGGCAAAACGCAGTTGCGCATTTCAAAAAATGCATTACATAACGGATATGATTCCGTGTGTGAGTTCACGGTATACAAGCAACAAATGCTTGCTCAAGAGTGCATTTTTGATATCACAGGCGGTAAAGTCACGACTAAATTCGTATTGCCGTGGGGAAGTTTTACGGACAAAGCGACTACCGGCGCCATAAGTTTACTTGATCCAACCATAGGTGAAATAAGCGAAGTGGAAGTGGTGGATGATGGTAACGCTTTGGTGGTGACGGTATCCGAGTTTTATGGTACGCTTGCGCAGTTGCCTACCATTACGATAGCGTCCGACGCAACTACTTTTGGCGTTGTTATCACAATTAGTATGCAAACTGATAGCACTTGTGATTTGTATTAAAACTGAATAACCGACGTACTTAAGGTCAAGTTGGCGATGGAATTTCGCCCGACTTGGCCTTATTTTTTGTTATTTTTATGCATAATTCCTGCATAAAATATCTCAAAAACTTTTATATAAATAAAAAATTATTGAAAAACTCTTGACAAATGTCGAAAAAAGTGGTAAAATGTTCATCGCGATTTATATAGAAACGCACGCGTATGTA
>JAZOUI010000272.1:0-4912 GCA_045658145.1 Pumilibacteraceae bacterium | reverse complement strand
AAAACGACGTGGTACGTACCACGTCGTTTTGTTGATATAAGTATAAAATGCTCCCAAAAGTACGTTTGTTTTCGGAGCAAATGTTTTGTTATAGATTTTCAAACATAAGTTTTATGCCCATATTTTTTATGAGATTACAAGCGTTATGTACGCGAGAAGGTTTGTATTCGCTAATGATATGACTGTCAAATCCTACCGACAATTTTACGCCCGATTTTTTAACGATTTCTTGCTGATCTTTGTTCTTAAAAAATTCGCTAACGTATTCGTGAGGCTTGAATAAATGCGAACTGTCTAGGTTGACGTTTATCTCCCAAAATATATTATTTTCCGCCATTTTTTTGAAATAGCGGTGGGGATTTTCACCTATTGCAGAAATATACTTAAATAAATCGGTGTGAGCAATACCAGTAGGGCAACCACATCTTTTAGCAAATGAAAAAATATCACCTTTTGCAATGGACGTGTCCACGCGGTCTAAACTCTCGACAAGGCAAAAATCAAAGAAAGAAACGTCTGCGCTATTAGGCAAGGCAAAGTTATGCGGACCTATCGCCGTAGCAATTTCAATGCCGCGCATAATCTTAATTTTCTTTTCGTATTTTTCTTTGAGTAAAGTAATATGTTCGAAATAGTGTTCAAGCGTCTTGTCATAGTCGACGCTTAAATCCGTGCCTTTGTTATAGCAAAGTTCACGCCTAGCCAGTCCCACGCCGTAATTGTGGTCGCAAATTCCAAGCATAGTGATTCCGCCGGCGATAGCAGTTTCTATAACTTTTTTTGGCGCATCGGGAGAATCGAACGAGTAGTTGGTGTGCGCGTGTAAATCCTGAATCATTTTTGTTTCATCCTTAAAACTCTTTTTTTCATTATAGCACGTTTTTGCAATAATGCAAGCAAATTTTCCTTAGTAGACAAACTTTGTAAACCCGTCTTCTAGTTCCTTTGGCGGAGCAACGTCCGTCGCCACGAAATCGTAAGCGGAGAGTGGAGCAAGTTTGTACGTGCCGTGCGCGCCAAATTTCGTGTGGTCAACAAGCAAAATTCTCTTTTGACTGCGTTCGAACGCTACACGCTTAATTTCCTTTTGATCAAGCGAACTTTCATACGTCGCGCCACCGATAACCGCAACGCAGGATGCGAGCATCAAATCAAAAGAAAAATCTTCTAACTGTCTTGCCGTCCAACTGCCCGTAGTAGCATTTGTGTTAAAATGCACGCTACCACCTAAAAGAATAAGATTGATGTTTTTCTTTTTAGAAAGCTGTATTGCCGTTTGCAAATTGTTGGTAACGACCGTTTTATGATTAAGGTCAATTCTCTCAGCAAGCGCAAGCGCGGTGGAAGATGAGTCGATAAAAACGCTCTTAAACGGGGGTATATAAAGTAGCGCTTTCGTAGCCACGCGTTCCTTTTCGTTTGCGTTACGTTCCATACGGAAAAATATAGAAACTTCTTCTGCGTTTTCGGGCAAAGTTGCGCCCCCGTGACTGCGCTCGACAAGTCCCATATTTTGCATTTCAGCAAGGTCGCGTCGTATAGTTGCTTCGCTTACGTACAACTCTTTTGCTAGTGAGTTTACAGCCTGATTTTTAGTCGATTTTAATATTTTTAAAATTTCTTTTTGACGTTCCGTGAGTGCCATTAGCGTCCCCTTGTGGAAAAAATCGTGAATTTTGTGGATAAATGCGCGTTTTATGCTCATTTATGCTCATTTGTGTTCATATTATACCCAAAAAAATTTTTTTTGTCAATCTTTTGAACATATATAGACAAGCAAAACAAATTATGATATAATAATTACAACAAAAATAACGGAGCGAATTATGAGATATTATTTAGCAATTGATATAGCAGCATCTTCGGGTAGACATATAGTCGCACACCTTGAAGACGGGAAAATGATTTGTGAAGAAATTTATCGTTTCGAGAACGGTCCTGAGACGCTTACCGCTTACGACGGAAAACAGCATCTTATGTGGTCGCCCGAGCGTCTTTACCGCGAGATAATCGCAGGACTTAAGAAGGCGAAAGAAGTGGGCAAAGTTCCTTATTCGGTAGGTATCGACACTTGGGGCGTTGACTATGCGCTGTTAGACGAAAACGATCAGGCTATCGGTGGAATTTATTGTTATCGTGATACGAGAACGCAAAATACTATTCCGATGGTACACGACGTAATTCCGTTTGCCGACCTTTACGCAAAGACGGGTATTCAGTTCGCATCCTTTAATACGATTTATCAACTTATGGATGATAAACTTACGGGTAGAATGGATAAGGCAAAATCAATGCTTATGCTCCCTGATTACCTTCATTTCCGTCTTACCGGCGTTAAAAAGCAGGAATATACTAACGCAACTACTTCGGGTATGGTAAATTCCATCACTCACGCTTGGGATGAAGAAATTATCGAAAAGATGGGCTTTAAGAAAGAACTTTTCGGTGCTCTTACTCAACCTGGCAGTGAAGTGGGCGAGTTTAGTGAAGAAGTTGCAAAAGCGGTTGGATACACGGCAAAAGTTACGTTGCCTGCAACTCACGATACTGCAAGCGCAGTTTTGGCAGCACCGCTTAGTGGACAAACGCCTTACATATCTAGTGGAACTTGGTCGCTCCTTGGCGTTGAGCAAAATTATGCTCATACTTCTGCACCCGCTATGGATGCAGGATATTCCAACGAAGGCAGTCTTAACCAAACTTTCCGTCTTCAAATCAACATTATGGGACTTTGGATGATACAACAGGTTCGTCACGAACTTGGCGACAAGTACAGTTTCGTTGAACTTGTGAATATGGCGAAAGAAAATCCCGTTGATTACGAAATCAACGTTAACGATCAAAGATTTTTAGCACCTGAAAATATGACTAAAGAAATCAACGACGCCGTAGGTAAAACGCTTACGGTAGGGGAGATGGCTTACGTCATTTATAATAACCTTGCTCGCTATTATGATATTGCGCTCAAAGCGCTTGAAGAAGTAACGGGCGAAAAGTACGATACGCTTAACATTATCGGTGGCGGAAGTAAAAATACCTTCCTTAACGAACTTACCGCAAAGTACACGGGCAAGAAAGTTATCACCGGTCCTGCTGAAGGTACTGCAATAGGTAACCTTATGATGCAAATGGTAGGCGCAGGCGATATTGCTGACGTTAAAGAAGGCAGACAGATCATTACAAGATCTTTCGACATCAGTAACGTCAACTAATTTTAACAACGACAATTAATTAAAGAAAAAATAATAAATAAGGAGATATTTATGTCCAGATACGAAGAAGCGAAAAAGATTTATGCACAGTACGGCATAGACACCGAAAAAGCAATCGAAAGACTTGGCAATATTGCAGTCAGCGTACATTGCTGGCAGGGTGACGACGTAATCGGTTTTGACGGAAGCGACTCGCTTTCGGGTGGTATTCAGACTACGGGTAACTATCCTGGTAGAGCAAGAACGCCCGAAGAACTTTTTGCCGACCTTACAAAAGCGTTTGCGCTTATGCCTGGAAAGAGAAGAATAAACGTTCACGCTTGCTATGCTATCCTTGGCGAAGACAAGGGCAAGGTTGATCGTGACGCCTATACTTACAAGTATTTCGAGCCTTGGGTAAAGTGGGCGAAAGAAAATGGACTTGAAGGCGTCGACTTTAACCCCACGTTCTTTGGCCATCCTATGATGAAAGACGGTCTTTCTCTTTCTTCTCCCGATGAAGAAACGAGACAGTTCTGGGTACGCCACGGAAGAGCGTGTCTTGCTATTGCCGCTGAAATGGGTAAAGCAATGGGTAGTCCTTGTGCGGTAAACATTTGGATTCCCGATGGTTACAAGGATATTCCTACCGACAGACTTGGACCTCGTCAGCGTTTGATTAAGTCGCTTGACGAAATGCTTGACGGCTACGACAAAGAGTGGGTTATTCCTGCAGTAGAGAGCAAGGTTTTCGGTATCGGACTTGAAAGTTATACGGTAGGTAGCAACGAGTTTTATCAAAACTATGCGGCAACTCGTGGAATTTGTTGCTTGCTCGACACCGGCCACTATCATCCCACCGAAGTTGTTTCTGACAAAATTCCTTCGCTCCTTGCGTTCTATGACAGAGTTCTTCTTCACGTTTCCCGTCCTGTTAGATGGGATAGCGACCACGTAGTAGTAGTGGATGACGAACTTAAAGAACTTTCTAAGGAAATTATTCGTAACGAGGCAGATGGCAAAGTAATGATTGCACTTGACTACTTTGATGCAAGCATCAACCGTCTTTGCGCTTTCGTTACGGGCGTAAGATCTATGCACAAGGCGCTCCTTTGCGCAATGCTCCAACCTTATGCAGAAATGAAGAAACTTCAAGACGAGGCAAATTTCACGAAAGTACTTTATATGCACGAAAGAGTTAAATTCTTGCCTTTCGTGGACGTTTGGGACGAATACCTTCGCCGTCAAGGTCTTAGCGAAGACTGGTATGACGAAGTAGAGAAGTTCGAAAACGAAGTAATCGCTAAAAGAGTGTAAATAACGGCAAAACTTTTGCCCTTATATAGAGATAAATAATCTCACCAAAAAATAAAAAAATCTATAAAAAGGAAAGGTATAAAACTATGAAATCTCCCTTTGAAATCAAAAAGGAAATTTGCGAAGTAGGTCACAAGCTTTGGCTCAAAGGTTTCGTTGCAGCAAACGACGGTAACATCTCCGTTAAGATTAGCGACAATGAATACTATTGCACGCCTACTGGTGTATCCAAGGGTTCTTTGACTCCTGATATGATCATCAAGGTTGACAAAGACGGTAAGAAACTTGAAGGAAAACTCAATCCTTCTTCTGAAATCAAAATGCACATGAGAGTGTACAGAGAACGTCCTGACGTAACTGCAGTAGTTCACGCGCATCCCCCTGTAGCAACTGCTTTCACGGTA
>JAZOUI010000271.1:0-2973 GCA_045658145.1 Pumilibacteraceae bacterium | reverse complement strand
AAATACCACGCGATCATCATTTTAATATAGTACTCGTCACTTTTTACGTTCGCAACGATTGATAAATATTTCTCGTCAAAATTATCGCCGAGAAAATATTTCATCATTATGCCTATGCCGTAACGAACAACGTAAGTTTTGTCAGATGTCATCCACTCTTGCGCTTTATTTAGCAATTTTTGTGGCTGAGTTTTTAACACTTTGGGCGTCATGCAATCACACGTTGCCCAGTTATCAACGAAAGGCAAAAACTTATCAAGCGCTTTGATGCACTCGTCAAAATCCTTAATTTGCTCAATCAAAAAAGCGTGTAAATTGTTTTCTTCGTAATAACAATGGGGTAATTCTTGCAAAAAAAGGGTTGCTTTTTCGCTACCCTTAATATCTTTTGCATACTTGCGAAGGTTGGGCGTACGCACGCCTATAACTCGTTCTTTGTCCACCGTCGGCATTAGGCTTGCACTAAAATCACGGTACGGCTCATCCTTCATTTCAAATAATTCATCAAGTATTTCGCTCATAACAGTCCGCCGTTTACGGAAATAACTGTACCTGCGATATACAGGTCTTTTCTCGTAAGAAGTTCTACAACGTCTGCAACTTCACTAGGTTTTCCTACGCGCCCTACGCTAACACTTTGAGTAAAAGCATCCACGTCTTCTTTGCTAAGATGCGCGTTCATATCCGTATCGATAAACCCGGGCGCTACGACGTTAACAATTACACCGCTGGGCGCAAGTTCGCAATTAAGCGCTTTTGTCAGTCCTATAACACCTGCTTTACTTGCAGAGTACAACACTTCCATAGTGGCGCCCTGCTCGCCCCACACGGATGAAACGTTGATTATTCTACCAAATCCGTTACTTACCATATCGGGTGAAAAAAGCGAGCACACGTTAACTGCCGAGCGCAAATTATTGTCCATAACGTAATCATAATCGGCATCCGTACAATCGCAAAACATTTTGTACTGGCTCACGCCTGCGTTGTTTACAACGGTATCCACGAACCCAAAGTACTTTTTGCACGTTTCGTACATCTTTGCCACTTCGCTACGCTTACTTACGTCCGCTTGGATGGCAAGCGCGTTTACGCCACGCGATTGAAGATAATTTACGAGTTCTTGTGCATCATTTTCAGACGTACGGTAATTGATTGCAAGCGAAAAACCTGCGTCCGCTAATTTAAGCGCAATCGCTTTGCCTATTCCTTTTGCTCCGCCCGTTACAAGCGCTACTCTTTTTCTTTCCATTAGTAATTATCGGGCAAATCGTTTTCGAACAATATTGCCCTTTCTCCCTTGATTTTTTTTAGTTCCTCACTTGCCTTTTTGAGCGACGGAACGGAAATGATTTTATCCGTTTCCATATCCTTTGCTCCGCTTTTAAGCAAGGTCGCATTAGTGCCGACGAAAATGGCGTAATCGCACCTTCCAACGCAATATGCGCCTAGTTCACGATTTGCAACCGCTTGTCTTTCTCCCAGTTCAACTAACCCTGGTGTAACTACTATTCGCGTCTTTGACGTAAACGCGCTTAGCACGTCCAAAGCGTTCTTTGCGCCCGTTTCGTTGCCGTTATAAGCGTCGTCGATTATTACGTCATTTCCATTATACAACAATTCTAGCCGATGTGCAACCGCTTTTAAACAAAAAACAGCATTTTTAATGCTTTGTTCATCTACGTTCATACTAAGCGCAACCGCTACGCATTGTGAAATGACGGACGGAATATGACTTCCAAGCAATTTTGTGGTCAATCTTATGTTCTTTTGTCCGTCAAAATATGTGAAATTCGTGCCGTTTTCATCAACGTAGTACTCTTTCCAACCTGTGTTTCTTGTCTTGCCCGTGACAACGCCTTTGTTTTTTCTTTCAAAAAGTTCGAGCGCGCCTTCGTTATCGCCGTTAAAAAAGGCTTTGTTTTTATCATCAAGCGCATCAATTAGTTCGTACTTTGTGTCTTTTAATCGTTCAAGCGAGCCAAAAGTGAGCAAATGTTGAGTTCCGATTGCTGTAATTAGCGCATAATCTGGCTGTACAATTTCGCAAAGTTCACTAATATCTCCAACGTATCGCGCGCCCATTTCGGCTATGAAAATTTGGTCGCCTTTTTGCATATAATCGTTAACCGTCCTTGCAATTCCAAGGGGCGTGTTGTAATTTTCGGGCGTGGTACAAACTCTATATTTCGTTGACAAAAGAGCGCTCAAGATAGTTTTTGCCGTGGTTTTTCCAAAACTTCCCGTAATACCGATACGAATAGGATTGATTTCGTCTAGTTTGCGTTTCGCTTTATCTATAAAACAGGCGTTACGTTTGCTTTCAATAGGCGTAACGACGTAATGCGCAATCGCAAAAGCCATTACTCCACCTAAAAGCGGATGCGTACACAATAATGGCGGGTAAAATAGACAGGGTACACTTAAAAGCAACGACAAAATTGCGCTTAAAAGCAAAAATCTTTTTAGCCGATTTGTAAAAACTAGTTTTGTTTTTATGCGGATATACGTACACAAAAATAGGATAAACGTTTGAAAAAGTGATACAAAAAAACAAACCTTAATCGTTGCTTTTATAGACACTAGCACCGTAAAAGTAACTAACGGAAATAGCGTTCCTAGCAAAAAATAGACTGCTTTTTTATTGCGAAGTGCATACAAAAATTCGCTTATTCTATACGAGCAAAGTTGATAAATTCGTAACGAAAGATAGTGAAAAAACAATGGCGAAAATGTGCATAAAACTAGCGATAAAACCAAAAACGGCACTATACGTCCCCCTCCAAAAATGTTTTTGAGACTAAAAGAAAAGTATTTGTATCTTCCAAAAAAGCGAAATGTGAACAGCCCTTTAGCGTTACGATTTCACAATCCTTTATTCTCCTTTTCATACGCTTTGCCATATATAGCGGAGTTTGTTTGTCACGCTCGCCCCAAATAAGCAAAGTCGGAATTCTTATCTTTTTTAACACG
>JAZOUI010000270.1:0-6289 GCA_045658145.1 Pumilibacteraceae bacterium | reverse complement strand
AGACGTTTGTTTACGTTAAACTTAGTAGTATAGATGATAGAACCCAAGCGGATTCTTTGCGAGATTGCTATATTGAAATTGATAGAGACAATGCGGTAGACTTAGAAGAAGGAAATTACTTTATAGCCGATATTGTCGGTTGTAAAGTTTTTACTGATGACTCGGTTGAAATAGGCAAGGTCACGGAAGTAAATCAGTTTGGCGCAGCAGACGTGTTTACCGTAAGTGACGGACAACGTACGGTGCGTTTTCCTTTCTTGAAAAAAATGATTGTAAAAGTTGACGTTGAGACGGGAATAATCGTGCTAAAAGCAGACGTTTTTGCAGAGGTGAGCGTATATGAGGATTGACATACTTACGCTTTTCCCCGAAATGTTTGCGCCCCTTAAAACAAGCATTATTGGAAAAGCGACCGAAAACGGTGCGCTTGATATACGAATTACCGATATTCGAACGTATTCAAAGGACAAGCATCACAAATGCGACGATACGCCTTTTGGTGGTGGCGCTGGTATGGTAATGATGGCGCAACCTATTTATGATGCTATCAATGCGGTAGATCCTAATCACGAAAGCATAAGAATTTATATGTCGCCCAAAGGCAAAACTTTGGATATGGCGATTGTTAAAGAACTTGCTAGCATAGAAAATGCGTGGTTAACGCTACTTTGCGGACATTACGAAGGCGTTGATCAGCGTGTTTTGGATTTGTGCATTGATCGTGAAATTTCTATCGGCGATTACGTTTTAACGGGTGGCGAATTGCCTGCAATGGTACTTACTGATAGCGTATCTAGATACGTTGACGGCGTGCTGGGCAGTAACGAATCCGTTTCGGAAGAATCTTTTTCGGATAATACGCTAGAATATCCGCATTATACTCGTCCGCAAGTTTTTGAAGGATTAGAAGTGCCAGAAGTTTTACTTTCTGGACATCACGCTAATATCGAAAAATGGAGAAAACAGCAATCGCTTGAGATTACAAAGCGTTTGCGCCCTGATCTTTTGGAGGAATAAATGGCAGTTATCAACTGGTATCCCGGTCATATGACGAAATCTATTCGTATGATTGAGGATAATATCAAGTTAATAGATGCGCTTGTGTACGTTTTGGACGCGCGTATTCCATATAGTTGCATAAACCCCGACTTTACGCGATATATTCAAAAGTTGCCCGTTGTTTATGCGCTAAACAAAAGCGATTTGGCAGACCCTGTTGAAACGGAAAAATGGAAGAAGGCGCTAACTAGCGATAGAAGTGTTGCGCTTTCACTAGACAGTACGGTTTCAAAAAGTTCGTCTGCAATTTTGTCAGAAGTTAAAAAACTTTGTGGCTCTAAGATTGATAAGTTTGCTAGTAAAGGCGTAAAGACCACTATCAAAGTAATGGTATTAGGCGTGCCTAACACAGGAAAGTCAACGCTTATAAACAATCTTATTGGTAAAGCAAAAGCAATTACGGGAAATAAAGCGGGCGTTACACGCGGTAAACAATGGTTCAAGGTTAACGATTACGTGGAAATATTAGACACGCCTGGAACGCTTTATCCCAAACTTATAAATCAAAGAATTGCACGTCATTTAGCGTACGTTGGTAGCATCAAAGAAGAAGTTGTGGACGTTTATGAACTTTCAATGGAACTTTTGAGTGAACTAAATCAGTTGGATGCTAATATTATTAAGTCGCGTTATGGTTTTACACCTACTGATGACGGCGAAGAGAATCTTAAACTTTTGGCAAAGAGTAGGGGATTTTTACTCCGTGGCGGAGAAGTGGACAGCGAAAGAGCATCAAGCGCAATTATTGAAGATTTTAGAAAAGGGCGCTTGGGTAAAATCACTTTAGATAAGGTAAAAGAAGATGACTGAAGAATTGTTTAATTACGACAAATCGTTCGCTATTGTTGGATTAGCAGGCGTAGACGAGGCAGGTCGTGGCCCACTTGCAGGACCTGTTGTAACGGCGTGTTGTATGTTACCACTTGATGAGATGATAAAAGGAATAAACGATAGCAAAAAAGTTTCTGAGAAAAAGAGAGAGAAACTTTTTGACGAAATCATTTCTAAGGCTAATTACGCTATATCTATAGTTGATTGCGAAACGATTGATGATATTAATATTTTAGCGGCTACAAAAAAAGCAATGACCGAGTGTATTGAAAAGATGCCTGTAAAACCGCAACTTGTTTTGGTCGATGCCGTTGATCTTGACGTTGACGTAAAATTGAAATCAATAATTAAAGGTGATGCGACAAGTTATAATATTGCCGCGGCATCTATTTTGGCAAAAGTCACTCGTGACCGCATAATGCGTGAAATGGACGCTTTATATCCCGATTATGGCTTTGCAAAGCATAAGGGATATGGCACGAAAGAGCATATTGATGCTTTAATAAAGTATGGTCCGTGTCCTATTCACAGAATGACTTTTATTAAGAATTTTATAGGTAAAATCTATGCTGACAACTAAAAACAAGGGCGATATCGGTGAAGATATTGCCGTTAATTATCTTAAAGGAAAAGGCTTTGAAATAATCGAGCGCAATTATTCTACTAACGTGGGTGAGATTGATATTATCGGTGCTTGCGATGGTTTTTTAGTGTTTGTCGAAGTTAAAACGCGCCTTAACGATAAGTATGGTTATGCATCTGATGCAGTTAATTTTCACAAAAGAAGTAAGATAAATCAGGTCGCTAGTCAGTATATAAAACGTTTCCGTTTATTTGACCAAGCGGTGCGTTTTGACGTGGTGGAAGTATATACCCAAGATAAGAAAGTTGTTCATTATGAGAACGCTTTCGATAGTTTTTTAAGGTACTAAAACGGAAAAATACTTATTTACGCTCCTAATAAAATTATTTTGTTGGGAGTTAATTTTTTAGTAACACGCTATGAAAAGTCAGCGTATATAACGTTATGTTATATTTGACGGTTGATTTAGGCGCAATAAAAAACAATATTCAAAGAATTCGCAATCATATTTTAAGTAAAAAACTTTATGCTGTAGTGAAAGCAAACGCTTATGGCGCAGGAATAAACGTTGCGAAATTTATTGAAGGTGGAGTGGACGGATTATGCGTTGCGAACGCTTATGAACTTACGCAATTAAGAAAAATCGGTTGCGACAAAAAAGTTTTAATTTTGGGCGCAGTAGAAAATTGTGACGTTGACGAAAGCACGATTGTTTCTATCTCGTCGATTGAAGAGTTAAATAAAATTATACCAAACGTAAAAAATATTGCGCTTAAAATAAATACGGGCATGAATAGGCTAGGATGCAACGCTTGTGATTTTGAAAAACTTTATTATACGGCTATAAGAAAAGGATATAAAATCGATAGCGTTTTCTCGCACTTATATAATGCTACAAACAAAGAAATTAGTAAAAAACAATTTGAAATATTTGACAGTGCCACTTCGTTTTTGAAAGGTAAAATTGAACGTCATTTATGCGCGAGTAATTGTTTGATTATGCCCCCAAAATTTTTCTTTAACGGAGTAAGGGCAGGACTTTCGCTATATGGTTACGGATATGAAAATTTAACCCCAGCGCTTTGTCTATATGGCGTAATTGAGCAAATAAATTACGTTAAAAAAGGGCAAAATATCGGATATGGAAATTTTGTTGCGCAAAATGATATGGTTGTTGCGACCGTTAGCGTAGGATATGGTGACGGAATAAGCGCGACAGCAAAATTGCCGTGCATTATAAACGGGCAAAAGTGTTGTAGCGTGGGACAAATTTGTATGGATTTTATGAGCGCGGACGTGAGCGAAGTGAACTGTAAAGTGGGAGATAGAGTGTATTTTTTGTGCGAGCAAATCAAACTAGAAGAATTTGCTAATGCGCAACGAAAAATTATGCACGAGAGTTTATGTTCTTTAAGTGCGAGAGTTAGGAGAATATACTGTGATAGATAAGCAAAATTTGCGAAAAACGGCGTCCATAATACGAAAAAATGTAGTATCACGCGCCCAAAAAGATTGCCAAATAAGGCAAAAAATGATAGAATTATTAAAAGTGGACGTTACGTCGGTTTTTTGCTACGTATCTATGGGGAGCGAAGTGGATACAACGCTACTTATAAGAGAACTTCGCGAAAATATGAACGTATACGTTCCGTATACTTATAATGGCGAAATGCAAGCAGTTAAGTTAAAAGAAGAGACTTTAACTTACGAAGTGGACAAGCAGGGTAATTTGTATGACGAAAACGAACGTGTACAAGTTTTGTTTGATGATCCGCAGGTATGTGTAGTCCCGTTACTTGCCTATAATGATAAATTGTATCGCCTTGGATATGGCGGTGGATATTACGATAAATATTTATCTAGCCATAAAACGATAAAAATAGGCATTTGCTATGACGAGCAATATATTGATTTTGCACAAGAACAGTTTGACGTACCGATGGATATAATCGTTACGCCTACTAGAATTTTAAGGAGATAATTATGAAAAAAGAGCGCAAACCCATTATGGAATATATTTCTACGAGTTTGTCATTTTATATCTACACAATAGTATTTTCAATACTTGGACTAGTGTTTTTGATTGACACGATTCCCCCTGTTTTTGTAGGAATTTTAGGAATTTTATTTTTGTTCCCCGTGTCTTTTATGTGTTTTCACGGCGGTATGAAAATGGGCGAAAAAGAGTACAAGAAGAATAATACCGATTCGCTTGTTGACGTTCATAATGCAAAATACACAAAAATTGATTGTGTAAAACCTATCTTGTGCGTCTTACCATACGCGATTTTTACGTTGATTTTGAGCGTAATAGGCATTGTATTCAATATCCATTTAATTCACGGAGCAATGCAACTTATTTTCGTACCCTTTACCCTTATTTTCAAAGGCTTTGGCGTAATTGTTTTAGGACAAATTACTTGGATGAGTTTTGTGATGGTGCTTTGTCACGTGATTATAACGATAGGCGCGTTTATTTTGGGCTATTTCTTAAAATCGGTTGCACTTCGTCGTCGAGCATCTGAAATTGTTAACGAAATTCGTAGTGTGGGCTAATATGAGAGTTATTAGTGGAAAATTTAGGGGAAGAAAACTGGGTTCGCCTGCAGACGAACGTGTTCGCCCTACAACTGATAGAATAAAAGAAACACTTTTTAATATTCTGTCATCAAAAAATCCCGATGGTTACGGACTTGTTCTCGACTTGTTTGGTGGTAGTGGCTCGATAGGGATTGAATCGCTAAGCCGTGGCGCGGAAAAAGTTATTTTTATTGACCGTGATCCAGATAGCGTAAAACTAATTAAGGATAATCTTAACCACGTTGGTGCGGTTTCTAGCGAATATGAAGTTTATAACGTGGATTATGAATTTGCATTAAAAAAACTTCGTGGCAAAAAGTTTGATTTTATATTTGCCGATCCGCCTTATATGCTTGGTTTGGAACGAAAAGTAAGCGAACTAATAAAAAAATATGATCTTTTGTCAGACAAAGGAATACTTTGCGTGGAACACTCGTCTGATAAAAAGGTTAAGTTTGATGGGTATGACGAGGATAAAAGAGCGTGTGGATACACTGTGTTATCCTTTTTGACGTATAAAAAGGAGATTTAGCATAATGAATAATAAGGCAGTTTTTGCGGGTACGTTCGACCCGTTTACGCTGGGACATTATGAAATTGTAAAGCGTGCGTCCGAACAATTTTCGACCGTGTACGTTGCGGTTAGTGAGGGAACTAAAAATTGCAAATTTTCACTAAAAAAACGCGTTCGTATTGCTCAATTATCACTCCAAAAACTTTCTAACGTCGTGGTAGTTCCGTTTAAGGGATTTTTGGTCGACTTTATGAAAGAAAACGGCATTAGCGTGTACGTTCGTGGCCTTCGTAATGCAATAGATTTCGAGTACGAACGCAATTTGTATTTGGCGTACAAGTCACAGGACGACAAGATTGAAGGGATTTTTTATATGTCTGCGCCCGAGTTCGTACATATTTCTTCGACGTTGGTTAGAGAAGTTTTGGAATATGACGGGGACGTGAGTAAATACGTCGCTATGGAGGCAGTTTCTGAAATCAAGTAAAAAACTGTCATTTGCAAATGAACTGATTATAAAATTAATTATCTATAGAAATATTGAAAAGGACGAAACAAAGCGCGTTTTCGTCCTTTTTTCTCTTAATAATTGTTTGTGGTAGATATTAATTTAAATTAGGCAGTAAAAACATTGTTATAATTATACTATATAATAATTAGTATATTTTTTACAAAACCCTATTGACAAGCGCCAAAACGCGTAGTATAATAATACTATAAAC
>JAZOUI010000269.1:0-1858 GCA_045658145.1 Pumilibacteraceae bacterium | reverse complement strand
TTTCTATTAAGGAGCGAAAAATGACAAGTTTTTCTTCAGTAATAAAAAAAATTCTTGCAACGCTGTTCAAAATAATCCTTCTGCTAATATTCATTGCAGTAATCGGATTATGGGTTTTGCAATGCGTGTCAACCTACCTACACACGCACAATCCTTATAAATCACAATATAGTGATCTGACTCTGCCCACCATTTCCGAGCCATTTTGCGAAAGAAAAGAGAACGAGATTTCGCAAGAAGATTTTGACGCGTATTACAGCCAGTTTGTAGATTTTCTAAGCGACGTATACGAAACGGGTACTTTCCCCACGCAACAAGAAATTGAAAGTAACGCTTTATACAGAAAATTCACCGATTACGTTCACATAGACCCCTGCTGTGGAGGTCCTATCCGCTACTCCACGTTAGAAAAAACGACTATCGAAAAAATAGAACTTAATACGGACTACGTAATGTTAACGTATAACCTTTACATAAATACGAACGGCGAAAATTTTACCTGCCTCACTTTTGAAGACGACACTTTCGTCACTATCAAAAACGGTAAACTTACGAAATTAACGATAGACGACGTCACCGAAGGCGAATGCCTCATTTGGCGTAAAGCTTACCGAGATAACGGAGAAATATCGCACTACAACGCATACACCATTTTCTATATAGAAGACGACTTGACGTAGATAAATCACCCAAAAGGAGCGGTTTTTCGCTCTTTTTTTGCATTTTTTTGCAACTTTTTTTAATTCAACTCTTGACAAGGCATTTTTACGGTGCTATAATGAAGTCAATTTAGAGAAACTCGTTTTTCTCGCAAGCAAAGGAATTAAATTCCTTTTGCCCCATAAACAAAGAACGCTCGATGAAATATCCGAGCGTTCTTTGGATTTTAAACACTTATATATAGATAAATAGCAATAACGCAAAAGCGCCCCGTCTATATGCGGGGCGTGATTTTTTTGCAATTTAATCTCTGCTTACGCTACGATTTCAGCGATTGCGTTATAAAGGTCGGTCGTACGAGCACGAACGAGAACGGTGTTAACCGAATAATCTTCGTGGTCTTCGTTTTCAGTACCAACGCTGTCGTAGTCGTAGAAAACAACTTCTACGTCCATAATCTGGTTAACGGAATCGCTTACCAAAACTACTGCGCGGTCAAAGGTGATTTGTTCGCCTTCAACGGTAACGGTTTTGTCTTGGTCATAAACAAAAACGAGTTTGTACGCAGACGACGTTGCCTTAATGCTATCGATATTAGCGCCTTCGATTTCAACGCGTTCGCCGCTGCTATTTTTCTTGAAAAGCAATTCTGCACCAGGCTTGCCTTCCAAAATGCCCTGCATAACCGAGAACGACGCAGATTCAATACCCTTCTTAATCTTTGCCGAGTTTTCAGCGTTAAGGTCGGGTTCTCTTTCAGTAGAGTTAAGGTCGTAAACAACCACGCTACTGTATCCGTTAAGCGCGCTAAGGGGTTGGTTTTGAACAAGTGCAAGCACTACGATTGCAACTACAATCAATGCAAGTACAGCAACAACACCGATCATTACTTTTGAAACTTTCTTTTCCATATCCTTTCTCCTAATTAGTGAAAAATGTATTTTTAAATTTTTTGAACTACGTTAATTCTCGTTTGCCGAGTTTTTCTTTCTTTCGTACTTAGCCGAAAGTCTTTTTTCGAGCGCATCCTTAACTTCTGCCGGGGTTGCCCCTGCCATAATCATATCAACTTCTTCCGTGCCGATAGTCTCGCACTCGATAAGAACGCGCGCCAACGTGTCGAGATTGTCTCTGTTTTCGGTCAATAATGCATTCGCCTTAACAAAGCCCTCGTTAACAAGTTTGCAAATTTCGGCAT
>JAZOUI010000268.1:0-2346 GCA_045658145.1 Pumilibacteraceae bacterium | reverse complement strand
AAGAAACAAAAGCGTTTATGAAAAAGTGGTAGTAAACGAGTGCGGAACTAGAAAAGGCGTGCTAAAACATCCACCACTTTATCAAATGATTAGCACGGACGACGACGTAATAAATGGCTCGGAAAGTTAACGGCTAATCTTTGCAAAAAGGTTGACTATTTTTTAAGATGGTGCTATTATAAAAGGGCAGACAGCATCAAGGAGTTAGACAAATGAGTGAATGTAATCACGATTGCAGTAGTTGCTCGCAAAACTGTGGCGAGCGCAAATCAATGATTGAAAAAGCGCACGAACTTAGTAACGTTAAAAAAGTTATCGGCATTGTTAGTGGTAAAGGTGGCGTAGGCAAATCGCTCGTAACCGCACTTTCTGCTGTTATTTCTAACCGTCACGGCTACAAAACGGCAATTTTGGACGCGGACATTACCGGTCCGTCCGTTCCCAAAATGTTCGGTCTTAATACTCGCGCGGAAGGTAACGAACTTGGTCTTATGCCCGTAAGCACAAAAACGGGTATTAAGGTTATGTCCCTTAACCTTTTGGTAGAAAACGACACCGATCCCGTTGTTTGGCGTGGTCCCGTTATCGCAGGCGCTGTAAAGCAGTTCTGGACGGACGTTATTTGGGGCGACGTTGACTTTATGTTCGTAGATATGCCCCCTGGAACGGGTGACGTTCCTCTTACCGTATTCCAGTCGTTGCCTATCGACGGAATTATCGTTGTATCTTCTCCGCAAGAACTCGTGGGTATGATTGTGGAAAAAGCGCTCAATATGGCAAAACTTATGAATATTCCCGTGCTTGGCCTTGTGGAAAATATGAGTTATATCAAATGCCCTGACTGCGGAAAAGAAATCAGCGTATTTGGTGAAAGTCACATTATGGAAGTTGCTCAAAAGCACTCGCTCCCCCTTCTTGCTCGTATTCCTATTGATACAAAACTTGCAAAGGGTTGTGACAACGGCACTATCGAACTTTTTGGCGGCGAATACGTTGACCAAATCGTGCCCGTTTTAGATGCAATGATTAAGTAAAAAACACAAAAACGGCAGGATACGTACCCTGCTGTTTTGTTTTTAGGAGAAAATTATGAAAGTTTGCGTTATTCAACCGTATTATTCTTTTGATTACAACGATTTAGACAAATGCTACAACGAAATGATGACGCTTGTAGATAAATGCGACGACAGTTTGGACGTAATTGTTTTGCCTGAATACTGCGATATCCCCGTTTCTACCCCGTCAGAAAAAGAATTTAACGTAAGTATAGAAAAATACAACGCTCGCGTTTATGAAAAAGTAATTGAAACCGCAAAAAGATGCAACGCTATCGTGTTTGCGAACTTCGCTTACAAAAGCGAAACGGGCTATCGAAACACAACTTACGCTTTTGACCGTGGCGGTAACGTCGTTGGCAAATATTTCAAGGCGCATCCTGCTCCTAGCGAAGTAAAAACAGCCGAAAACGGTGGAAACGGTATGGACGTTGGCTATTCTTACGAGTATACGTCCCCTTATATTATTGACATCGAAGGCGTACGCTACGGATTTATGACCTGTTACGACTTCTACTTTTACGAAAGTTTTGCTCCCCTTGCCCGCGCAGGGGTGGACGTTATTATAGGCTGTTCGCATCAGCGCACGGACACTCACCAAACGCTTGAGACGATAGGAAAGTTTTTGAGTTATCACACCAACGCTTATCTCGTTCGCTCAGCCGTTTCATTAGGCGAAGAAAGTGGTATTTGCGGTTGCTCAATGGTGGTTGCGCCCGACGGCACTATGCTACTTGATATGAAAAGCGAAATAGACTTAGGCATAACCGAAATCGATCCACATAAAAAGCATTATAAGCCTGCAGGCTTTTTAGGAAAAGACAAGGCGCATTACGAATATATCGAAGAAGGCAGACGTCCGTGGCTGTATAGAAACGGTGGTAGTGGCGTTGCCCTGTTCGATGATATAATGCCTTATCCGAGAGTGTGCGCGCACCGTGGCTTTTCAACCGTTGCTCCCGAAAACAGTTTGCCTGCTCTTGGCGCAGCGGTAGGACTGGGCGCAGAAGAAATTGAGTTCGATATTTGGTCAACTAAAGACGGCGTTCTTGTTTCTTGCCACGACGACACTCTTGACAGAGTTTCGGACGGAACGGGCAAAATTTACGACTACACTTACGACGAACTCCTAAACTTTGACTTCGGAATTAAGCACGGCGAACGTTTTAAGGGCTTGAAAATTCCCACTTTCGAAGAAATCTTGCGTAGATTTGGCGCACGAACGATTATGAATATTCACGTCAAGATTTGGTACGTTAACGCTCCTAATCCTATGATTGAAGAAATAGTT
>JAZOUI010000267.1:0-5337 GCA_045658145.1 Pumilibacteraceae bacterium | reverse complement strand
CTTATCCTTATAGAACGCGCCGTCACATACTGCGCAAAAAGAAACTCCGTTTCCTACAAACTGCTCTTCTCTTTCAAGTCCAAGCATACGGTGTTTTGCACCCGTTGCGATAATAACTGCTTTTGCGCTAAACTCACCGCTATCGGTCACAACCGTCTTTACGTCTCCATCAATTATAGACGTAACTTCGCAAAATTCTGTGTCCGCGCCTTGCGCTAAAACCTGATCAACTAACTTTTCAGCGAACTCGTTACCCGAAAGTTCGATAAAACCGGGAATATTTTCTACCTTGGGCGAATAGGTAATTTGACCGCCGTAAACAGCCTTTTCAATTACCAAAACGCTCTTGTTCGCTCTACGCGCGTATAGCGCCGCGGTAAGCCCAGCCGGGCCTCCACCAACAATAATTATATCGTACATCATTAGCTCATCAAGTACTTCTTAATGTCCGAAACGCCCGTGTACTTAGTTGCCTGTCCGTCCGAAACGACTACCAACGTGGGTGCCTGTTTGATACCAAACTCAGCAACGAGATCCTTGTTATCGTTTGCGAGCATCTTCTCATACTGAACGCCTGCTTTGTCGAGTACCGAGCAAGCAATCTTGCAGTTAGGACAAGTTGCCGTCGTGAAAAGATAGGTTGCGTTAGTGCTTGCAGGCTTTACAACAGCAGGCTTTTCTTCGCAAGTGGTGCAACCAGTTCTCTTAAGAACGGAAGTAGCGATATCATAAACTTTTCTGTCTTTGTACTCTTGGCTCTTGCCGTCGTTCCAGTTCTGAACGGGACGATAGTAACCCGTGATACGGCTGTAAACTTCGGTCTTGCCACCACACTCGGGGCAAGTGAAATGCTCGCCTGCGATATAACCGTGGTTACGGCATACCGAATAAGTGGGAGAAAGCGTATAGTAAGGAAGGGAGAAGTTTTCAGCAATCTTTCTTACAAGGTTAGCAGCAGCCTTCCAGTCGGGAAGTTTTTCACCGATAAACGCGTGGAATACAGTACCCGAAGTATAAAGCGTTTGGAGTTCGTCCTGAACTTCGAGCGCGGTAAAGATGTCTTCGGTATAACCTACGGGAAGGTGCGAACTGTTGGTATAGTAAGGCGTTGCGCCTTCGTTAGCGGTAATAATGTTGGGATAATGCTTTTTGTCGTGCTTAGCGAAACGGTAAGACGTGGATTCAGCGGGAGTTGCCTCAAGGTTATAAAGGTCACCGTACTTTTCCTGATAGTCGGAAAGGCGTTCGCGCATATGGTTAAGAACGTTTTTAGTGAATTCCTGAACTTTAGCATCCGTAAGGTTTGCATTAAGCCACTTAGCGTTAAGTCCTGCTTCGTTCATACCAACAAGACCGATTGTGGAGAAGTGGTTATTGAACGTGCCAAGGTATCTCTTGGTATAGGGGTAAAGACCTGCTTCCAAAAGTTGAGTGATAACCGTACGCTTGGTTTTAAGCGAACGAGCCGAAATATCCATAAGTTTGTCAAGACGGTTATAGAAATCTTGTTCGTCTTTTGCAAGGTATGCAATACGGGGCATATTGATGGTAACTACGCCGATAGAACCGGTGCTTTCACCGCTACCGAAGAAACCACCCGTGTTTTTACGGAGTTCACGAAGGTCAAGACGAAGACGGCAACACATACTTCTTACGTCGCTAGGCTCCATATCGGAGTTAATGTAGTTAGAAAAGTAAGGCGTACCGTATTTTGCCGTCATTTCAAACAAGAGTTTGTTGTTCTCGGTCTCCGACCAGTCAAAGTTGGAGGTAATCGAATAGGTAGGAATAGGATACTGGAATCCTCTGCCGTGAGCGTCACCTTCAATCATAACTTCGATAAACGCCTTGTTTACCATATTCATTTCCTTTTGGCAATCCTTGTACTTGAAGTCCATAGGCTTACCACCAACGATACAGTTGAGTTCGGAAAGGTCACGAGGAACTACCCAGTCAAGCGTGATATTGCTAAAGGGCGCTTGCGTACCCCAACGAGAAGGGGTATTTACACCGTAAATAAAGGATTCGATGCACTTTTTAACTTGATCGTAAGAAAGGTTATCCACCTTAACGAAAGGAGCAAGGTAAGTATCGAACGACGAGAAAGCCTGTGCGCCTGCCCACTCGTTTTGCATAATACCAAGGAAGTTTACCATTTGGTTGCAAAGAGTTGCAAGGTGTTTAGCAGGAGCAGAAGTAATTTTTCCACTTACTCCGCCAAGACCTTCTTCGATAAGTTGCTTAAGCGACCAGCCTGCGCAATATCCGGTAAGCATAGAAAGGTCGTGGAGATGGATATCTGCGTTTCTGTGAGCATTAGCAATTTCTTCGTCATAAACTTCACTAAGCCAGTAGTTAGCCGTGATTGCGCCCGAGTTGGAAAGGATAAGACCACCTACCGAATAGGTAACGGTAGAGTTTTCCTTAACACGCCAGTCGTTAATTTTAAGATAGTTGTCAACAATAGTCTTGTAGTCAACGAGAGTTCCGCCAACGTTACGGAGTTTCTCTCTCTGCTTACGATAAAGAATATAAGCCTTTGCTACGTCGTCGTAACCAGCCTTAATAAGTACGGATTCAACGCTGTCCTGAATGGACTCAACCGCAACTTTACCATCTACAATCTTGCTTTCAAAGTCAGCAGTAACTTTGAGCGCAAGAAAATCGATAATATCCATATTATACTGCTTTTCACACGCGTCAAAAGCAAGTTTAATTGCCTCATTTATTTTGGACAGATTAAAGTCAACTACTTTACCGTCTCTCTTAATAACGTTATACATAAAAAACTCCACTCCTTTTTTTGTTTGGGAGTAGAGTATAGCACACATATTGTACCTTTGTCAACTAAAAAACACAAGATATTGTGATTTAAATTCCACGAATTTCAACTTTTTTTACGAACGGACGGACAAAATTCATACATTGCTCCATTTCCGTTTTGGGAAGTGCGTGTAATGCCTCGCCTATTAAATCGCCCGAATCAACAAAGGACTGCAAATAGTATTTATCCGCGCCTTCAATCCACTTTCCTATCTTTTCAAAATCGGTAGGTTCGTGAAATTCCTTTACCACAGTCGTGCGAAATTCATAGGGAATAACGCTGGAAAGAAGGAATTTTATGCTCTCGTCCACTCTCTCCACTATGCTTTCATCCGCATCAGCGGTCAAAGCATATTTTTCGGGACAGTTTTTAACGTCCATAGCAACGTAATCAACAAGTTTATCTTCAACAAGGCTTTTAAGTGCCTGCGGAAACGAGCCGTTAGTATCTAATTTTACAGCATAGCCCATTTCTTTTATCTTTACTATAAGGTCACGCAAGTCTTTTTGCAAAAGTGGCTCGCCACCCGTAATGCACACACCGTCGAGCATCCCTTTTCTTTTATTTAAATAAGAAAAAATTTCTTCTTGCGAAAATTCCTGTCCATCAATATGCGTTACAAGGGGCGCATTATGGCAAAACGGACAACGAAAATTACAGCCTGCTGTAAACAGCGTACAAGCAATCTTGCCCGGGAAATCAAGCATCGTCATTTTTTGAAAGCCTAATATCTTCATTTTTGCTCCTTTTGCATCAAAACTAATCGTATTATAACACAGTTTGATAAAAAAATAAAGCGATAACGGGTAATTCCGCTACCGCTTTTTTATTAATCAAGTTTATCATCTTTGGCGTGCGCGTTGACAAGGTCGTAATATCTACCTTTCTTTTTCATAAGTTGTTCGTGCGTACCCGCCTCGACAATGCCCTTATCCGCTATGTAGAAAATGCAGTCCGCTTTTCTAATCGTAGAGAGTCGATGCGCGATTACAAAACTCGTTCTGCCCTCAAGCACCACGTCAAGCGCCTTGCGAATCATTTCTTCGGTTCGAGTATCGATAGATGAAGTTGCCTCGTCCAAAATCAAAATCTTGGGATCGGTGAGCATTACACGAGCAAAAGAAATAAGTTGACGTTCGCCCTTTGACAAGCGTTTACCCTGCTCAATCGTTTCGGTATAATAGCCGTCGGGAAGACGCGAAATAAAGTTGTGCGCGCATACCGTTTTTGCCGCCTCAATACACTCTTCGTCCGTAGCGTCGGGACGGGCGTAACGAATATTTTCTATAATGTTACCTGAGAAAATGAACGAGTCTTGCATCATAACGCCCACTTGTTTTCTGAGCGAGTGCAAAGTAACTTTGCTTATGTCCGTGCCGTCGATAGTTATCGTTCCGCCGTTAAGATTATAAAAACGCGACAACAAAGATACTATCGTGGTTTTACCTGCACCCGTAGGACCAACGAGTGCAATCATCTTTCCTTTAGGCACGTCAAAACTTACGTTAGCAAGAATAGGATGATTGTCTTCGTACTCAAAATACACGTTTTTGAAGGATACGTCCCCTTCTATTTGTGCCAGCTGTGTTGCATTCTCGTCGTCTTTTACGGTAGGCTCGGTCTCCATAACCTCGAACACACTTTCAAGGTTTGCCGTCGCCATACTAACCTGTTGAAGTACCGCCGCAATCTCGTTTAATGGACCTGAAAGAATACTCATATAGGAAATAAAGCCGATCAGTTTACCTATAGTAAGTCCGTCAAAACCGTTACCATTTAGCGTGGTAAAGACAACTATGACGTAAACAACGCACAGTCCTGCGTAGAAGAAAATATCCATCAGCGGAAAGAAAAGTTCGTTTACGCGAATAAATCTTCTCCACTTTCCAAGCGCCTCGGTATTAAGCGAGGTGTGCGCTTTTCTGCTCTTTTCAATGTTGTTAAATACTTTTGTAACGTTATTTCCCTGAATGCTTTCCGCAACGTACGCCGTGCGGTTAGAACGCTTGTCTCTAAATTCCCTTCTTCTTTTCGTAAGCACTTTGCGAAGAAACATAAGCACGATAAACAAAGGGATTATCGTAAGCGAAATTATACCTGCCAAACGGTAGTCGATAACGAATAGCATTGCTATGATTACGATTATTTTCAGCGTATCAACGAGAAGTAGCATTACCGAGTGGCTAAGCACGTCTGCAAGTTCGTCTAAATAGTTAGTTACTCGCACTAAAATTTTCCCTGCAGGGCGCGAATCGTAATAGTCGAACGCAAGTTTTTGAAGTCGTTCAAACGTGACGTAACGCATATCGTGCACCATCGAATATCCAACTTTACTCATATACAGCGTTCTAAAATAATTGAACACGGCGGTGGATATCACGGCAACCGCGTACCCTGCCACTAAAATTACCGCAAGCGTCAAATAATCTATACCGAATATGCCCGTTTTACTCAAAACGTAGTCGATGATATAAGTATTTATTAGCGTGGGAAGGAGCGAAACGAAACTAAAT